>JASHUK010000017.1 GCA_030040055.1 Nitrososphaerales archaeon
AGAGAGGGGTTCTGTGCTGTATCTGTTCCACCTTGGTGGCTATGCCCATGTCCTGCAAGTCCTGCACGATCTGAGATCTGGCGTCTTTGATAGGAGAACCGGCATACTTCCCGGTGACTGCGGCCATCTTCCCATCGATGTCTATTGCGACGATCTCCTTCAGCTTGAACTCTCTGAAGAGAAGGACATCGTTGTAGTCTCCATAACTGCATACCATGACCGCCCCCGTGCCGAACTTCGGGTCGACGCTCCGGTGCCCTGAAATCGGGACTTCGCGTCCGTAGATCGGGACAACCGCGGTCTTCCCTACCAGCCGCTTGTAGCGAGGGTCCGTCGGGTTGACGACCACCATCTGGCAAGCCGCGAGAAGCTCGGGCCTCGTCGTGGCGACCAGCAGCTCCTGCCGCGAGCCCTTCACCTTGAACCTGTTTGTCACGAGAAACGTGGGGAGTTCTTCATATTCGATCTCCGCGTCTGCAATCGTGGTGTTGCAGTCCACGCAGTAGTTGTTCGGTCGGGTCGCGAGGTACACCAGCCCTTTCTTCCAGAGCTCGATGAAAGACCACTGCGTGTATTTCCTGTAGTCCTCGGAGTCCGTGCGGTACTTGTTCTCGAAGTCTCCTGATATGCCCAGCGTCTTCAGCAGCCCGATCATGTATGCCTCGAGGTCGTCCAGAGCATGCTTGCAGAGGTTGATGAACTCCTCACGCGGCGTCTTCCGCATCTGCACTCGATACTTTCTCTCGGCGAAGATTTCGACCGGCAGTCCGTTTCTGTCTATTCCGACAGGATAGAGCACTTGCATTCCTCTCATCCTCGCAGCCCTTGCGATCATGTCGATCTGAGAGTATTGGGTCAATGCTCCCGGACTCCAGGGCCTTCCGGAAGGATAGGGCGGAGGCGTGTCCATCACAAAGTTACGATTCTTATCGGTTTCAGGCCTGAATGTGAGACTTCCTTCAACTTCCCAAAGCTGCCTGATTTCAGCCTCGAGCTTCGGGTCCCACGATGTGGCCTCTAGCTTCGCTGAGAACTGCGACTGCAAATGATGTCACCCCAGTTCTTGTGCGACCTATTTGAAGTTAAGACCGACTCTTCGTCTCATGGGCCGTGTTTTCACTAGAACACGTCAGTTGGCGTACACCGACGGGTCACGAACATGGGCGTCTTTGAAGGCTAGCTTTCTCCGCTTGCAGTTCGAGCAGATGCCACAGTGGACAGGGAGCCGCCTTCCCTCGACCGTTCTGAAGCTGTGGCCCGCGTAGCAGCTGTATGTGTATTGCCACGGCACTCCTAGTCTCTCTCCTAACTCGACCACCTTGTCCTTGTCGTACGTAATCAGGGGAGCCGACAGCCTGTATCCTCCATGATGCGTCGCCTGCTCAGCAATGCGGTTCATCTCATCCATGAACTCAGGGGTGTTGTCCTTCATCGGGACTGGAGTCTCCCTCCTGATGCCTATGTACACCTCGTATCTCTCTCCGCTGGATATGAAGAGCGACTCGGCGTGGGAGAGGCCCACTAGGAGCAGGATGGCGTTGCGGCACGGGTCCCACCACTTCAGAATGCGCTGACGAGCCTTCTTCGGGTCCCATAGATCGTCCTCCTTCGTCTCGACTATCTTCTTGTCCGGGTGCGTTAGAAGGGAGGTGCTGATGCCTCCGAGCCACCTCAAGTCGATCAGCTTCAGCGGGACCTTCAACTCCCTCGCTATCTGCTCTATACAGAACCGTTCGAACCGGTACGTCCTCTGCCTGTAGTCGCAGAAAATCAGCAGCTGCCGCTTCGGTTTCAACACCTTGCTCACGTAGTAAGCCGTCGTGACGGAGTCGACCCCTCCCGAGATGCAGTTTATGGCGCCCGTCGGTCTGTCCATTTCTACACCCTATTTGGCAGGTAGCAACGGCGCGCGGGGCCCGCGCGTGCCGCCGGTTGCAAATCGTGCCGTTTGCCGCAGATTTTCACGTCAAGTCGATCCAGAAACGAGGTCACGCTACCTGTATGGGAAAGTCGTTTCAGAAGCGAATTTAAGGGATTACCGGAAACGCCTTGTCCAATTCAGCCAGGTCTTCGGCCGAGAGTTCAACCTCGCCCGCCTCAGCGTCTTCTAGGACATGACGTGAGCTGGATGCCCGCGGGATGGGAAAGACATTCGGTTGGCGTGTCAGCCAACTCAATGCTATCTGGCTCCGCGTCCTCCCCCTTTTCGACGCCACGGGGCCAACGAGAGGGCTTTCAGCTAGTGTTCCGTGCCCCAAGGGATAATACGCTAGCAGGGCGATTTCCTCGCGCTCGCAATAGGGTAGGATCTCCCGCTCCACCTGACGGTTGACCAGACTGTATTCCAGTTGCACCGCACTCAACCTGCATTTCGAGAGTGCGGCGTTCGCCGCCTCGACCTGCTCGATACTGAAGTTGCTCACGCCTATGTGCATCAGCCTTCCTTCCTCGACCAGTTCCTCCATCGCCGCCATCGTCTCCACAAGTGCCACCCTCGGGTTTGGGAAGTGGACCTGGTATAGATCGATATAGG
>JASHUK010000171.1 GCA_030040055.1 Nitrososphaerales archaeon
AGAGCCCTTCCGATCTTCTCGACTTCCTGTCTTCCCGCCACGGTCAAAGGCCTCTCTCGGTCCCTTGCCATGGCTGTTAGCCTCTTCCCCGCTTCGCCGTGCCTCAAGAGAAAGAGGTCCAATCAGGCCCCAGCCGTGCCCACACCGATCAGGAGGGACCGCACAGCTCCCCCTTACGACAGAAGTATTTCAGGAAAGTCCCTTTTTCACCATGATTCAGCACCGGCTCTATAGCCGCCATACCCGCCATCCGGGCCGGGGAGTCGGGAGAACCGCCCAGTTTTTGTCCAAGGGCCAGAGGGCAGCGCCCGTGGTCACACTCGAGGCGAGTCCGGGACAGTTTTCGAGGCAGTTTGAGAGGGACCTGAGGCAGCTGAAGGACGTCGCGGGAAGGCTTGCCGACGCTCCGGACGGGGAAGCCGTCCACGACCTGCGGGTGGCTGCGAGAAGGGCTCAGGCGATGTGCACCCTGCTCCCCAAGCGCGCGAGGTCCGGAAAGCTTTGCGAGTTCGAGTCGTCATTGAAGGCGGCACTGAAGGGGACGTCCAGGGCGAGGGACCTCGACATCCTCGCAGCCACGCTGAACGACCACCTCCGAGGGCTCCCTCCGGGCATGTCGTCGCTGCTTGCAGAAGGGCGCCGGTCTGCCATAGAAGCGGCGAGAGCTACGGGGGCGGCCCTCTCTGCGGCAACCCTTCCTGAAACAGGAGAGATCAAGGTCGGCCGCGGGCTCACGAAGAGGCTCAGAAAGCGTGCGGAGAGGAGGCGCCAAAGGGTCGAGAGGCTCCTCGGCGAGGTCGTGGCCGACGAAACCGAGGTTGAGGCGCTGCACTCCCTCCGCAAGGAGACCAAGAAGCTGCGATACTTACTGGAGGTCGCAGACGAGCCTCCAGTGGGGGTCGGCGAGCTCGAGGCATGGCAGAGGGACCTGGGCGCCATCCACGACCTGGACGTCGCCATCGACTACGTCCGCGACAGCAGGCTGAGGTTCGACAAGCGGGACCTTTTGGCCGGGCTGGGAGAGGCAAGGCGCTCGGCATATGCGCGCTTCATGAAGGGATACAAATCGGGGGTCCTCCGCGCATTGAAGTCTTCCCTGAGCTGAAAAGAAAGCACACTCGTGTCCTTCTCTATCTTCTATGTTGACTCCCGTGGAATACGATTCCCCCATATTCTCTGTCGGATTAGCTTTAGAGCCCGACGCAGCTTCGGCGACGAAGCGGGCATGCTGGTCAAGCAAGAACGAGAGAGGCGAAAGCTCCAGATCTCCGGCAAGTCGTCGTGCATGGTGGCGCTGCCCAAGAAGTGGGTCAGGGAAATGGGAATGGAGCAGGGCTCAGAGGTGACGATAACCAGGCTCAGTTCGACGTCGCTTCTCGTCAGCGCCCAGCCTGAGACCTCTCAGGGCGGAGGGAGGGAGGCGATAATCGAGGTCGCGGCCGAAGAGCTCCCCGAAGCCATCTTCAGGAAGATCGTTTCACTGTACGTGCTCGGTTACAGCAGGATAATGATAGAGGGGCCGAAGGGCTTCTTGGGCGCGTCGAAGAAGCTGACTCTGAAGGACCTTGTCAGGAGACACCTGATCGGGACGGAAGGCGTCGTGGAGTCCAGGGACCGGCTGTCCATTCACGTCCTCTTGGGCTACTCGGAGCTGAGCGTGGAGAACGCCCTCAAGAAGATGCTGCTGATAATCGACTCGCTGATGAGGGACGCGGCCCAGGCCTTGGAGACGGCCGACCCCGTCCCTGCGGACATGACCTCAGACCGGCAGGACGAAGTGGGAAGGTTCGGACTCTACGTGGTCCGGCAGCTCAATCTTTCTCTGAACCAAGGGGTGCTCCCCGACCTGAAGCTCGAGAACAGGGACACGCTCGGCTACATACTCGTCGCCAGGATACTGGAACGGATCGCATCCCACGCCGCGAACCTGTCGAAGGCTGCGGGGAACATCGAGAAGCCGCTCGCGAGGCCCTTGGCAACGAAACTGATGTCGATGACCGACGAGGTGTGCGGACTGGTGGACGAGGCCCTGCTCTCCCTCTTCAAGAGGGACCACGCCGGAGCAGACAGGCTGGTGGAGAAGGCAAGGGCCTTCGTCGAAAGGGAGTCCGAAGCGATCGGCTCGCTCGAAGGTGGCTCTAGCCGCACTTCCTACACGCTACACGTCCTGATGGACTCCCAGAGGCGCGTCGCTGAATACGCCAAGGATATCGCCGAGGCTGTGCTCGACATGACGGTAGAAAGGACCCTCCAGGAGAGGGAGCCCGAGGAACCGCAGCTGATGCAGGCACTGGCCTAGCGCCGTCCTGCCCGCTGCTACTGCCGAAGGAGTCTCAATGCGTCGGCTTACGCCGAATGGTGGTTCTCTATTTCTTCCTGGACCTATAGTGAAGTAAGTAGCTGGTAAGGGACAAACGGCTTTTGATTATCACGGACTAATTAGCCGCATGTGGTCGACCTCGCTCATGAAAACATCGGATAATAGTATCCAATCGCGAGGCGGAAGGAAGACCGCAAGAACTGCGACTCTTCTTTTCCTCGCGACATTGATGCTATCCTCATTCACCTTCATCGCACCAGCAGCAAATGCTGTATCTTACTATCCATACACGATCCAAGTTGGAGGCTCGACACTGGTTCAACCGCTCGCCCAGATCTGGGCGACCGCGTTCAACTCGGTCTCCAGCGGGGCAGTGTCTGTCAACTACGCAGGGGTCGGAAGCACGACTGGTATCGCGAACCTTGAGAGCCACATCTACGAATACGCGGGAAGCGACGTCGCCCTGACAAATGCTCAGGAAGTAGCCCTTTCCCCGAAGGGGGGAATCGTGCAGTTCCCTGACGCCCTAGCAGGGGCCGCGATCATCTACAACGTCGCAGTCACCCCGTCGTCGGCGGTTCTCCACTTCAACGGTACCGTCCTAGCTGCGATATTCCTGGGGCAGATTGCCAACTGGCAGAACGCCAACATCACCCAGCTCAACCCGGGCGTAACCTTCCCTAACGAAGCCATCACGCCGACCTGGAGGACTGGAGGCAGCGGCACGACCAACGCCTTCACCAGCTTCCTGAACAAGACCAGCGGTCCGACGGGAGACTGGCAGGTTGCCTACAGCGACGGCCTCATCAGCACCCACGGATGCCCGTGCTACGGCACGACCTGGCCCATCCAGTCGGTAGGGCAGGGCGAGAGCGGCAGCGCAGGTGTCACAGCGGGCGTCGAGGGCACTGCGGGCGCCATCGGCTACGTGGATACGTACTACGGGCTGAACGCCGGGCTGAAGGAAGCATACATCAAGAACTCGGCAGGGAACTACGAGCAGCCATCAGTGGCCACCATCTCAGCTGCAGCGGCAGCTGACTCAGGCATAATCGCCCACGACCTCACCTACGAGATCACCGACGCTCCCGGATCTACCTCATACCCAATCTCCACTTACACCTACGCCCTGATATGGGGCAATCAGACTGCCAGCACCTGTCCAGGTGCGACAGAATGCTTCCAGCAGGGATACGACACTGTGCTCTTCCTGGTCTACGCGATCACCACTGGACAGAACTTCGGCCCCGGCCTGTACTACGCGCCTCTTCCGCAGGCAGTAGTCACCGCCGACGAAGCCAGAATCGCGACGATCAACTACCTGGGAACTCCATTCCTCACATTCACGACCAACAGCGTATCTTGCGCCACGAGCCCGGTGACCGTTGGTAAGCCCACCATCTGCACTTCCACCATAGGGGCGGGAGCGCCGAAGGGGACAATCAGCTGGTCCTCGAGCAGCGTCGGAACCTTCAAGGCTACGACCAAGGTCCCGGCAAGCGGGTCAAGCAGGAACGTATACCACCCCACAATCGCGAACACGCCAGTGACCATCACAGCAGACTACTACAGCAGCGCCGGCACCGTGGCTGGCATAGGAACATTCTCCCTCTCGGTATCGCAAGTGACGGCCAGAACGGTCGTTACCTGCTCCGCGATCAAGTGCAGCGTCCGCGTGATCGGCTATCAGCCGACCGGGACGGTGACCTTCTCGCAGGCTGGGACAGGAGTGGTGTCCTTCAGCAACTCCGGCCAGTGTACTCTGGTCAGGGGAAGCTGCTACGTCAGCGTCAGCGCTGTGTCACCTGGTAGCGACACGATCCAGGGTACGTACAGTGGCGATGTCAACAACGCCGCTGGCACTCCGGGCAGTCGCACAGTCAACGTACGCTAGAGTCCAAAGAAAGTTGTCCTGGCCTGAACGGGCCAGGGCTCCTCTCCTTTTCTGGTCTATAGGAAAGCGGTTCCGTTCCCGAATGCTACAGCCAGGTTCCGGTCAATCCGCTTGAACTAGCAGGGGCGACCTTGACGACTTAGCCGAACTTGCCGGTGACGTATCGTTCAGTGAGCTGCTCTCTGGGGTTAGAGAATATGCTGGTTGTCTGGTCGAACTCGACGAGCTTTCCGAGGTACATGAACGCGGTGTAGTCGGCCACCCTTGCGGCCTGCTGCATGTTGTGGGTCACGATAATGACCGTGAAGTCCTTCTTGAGGACGGCTATCAGCTCCTCTATCTTGGCCGTGGAGGTGGGGTCGAGAGCGGAGCAAGGCTCGTCCATCAGAATCACTTCGGGCTGGACAGCGAGTGCCCTTGCGATGCAAAGGCGCTGCTGCTGCCCTCCGGATAGGCTCGAGCCTGACCTCTTGACGTCGTCCTTCACCTCGTCCCAAAGGTGGACCTTCTCGAGCATGCTCCGTGCTGTCTCCTCCAGTTTCTGCTTGTTTCTGACCCCTGACAGCTTCAGCCCCGCCACGACGTTGTCGGTGATCGACATGTTGGGGAACGGGTTGGGCTTCTGAAACACCATCCCCACCCTGCGCCTGACATCGGCGGGAACCAGACCTGGGCTGTAGATGTCGACCCCATCGAGGAAGATGCTTCCGTAGACCCTCCCCCCCGGGACAAGCTCGTGCATCCTGTTCAGGCACCGAATCAGCGTGGACTTTCCGCAGCCCGACGGGCCTATGATCGCCGTGACGGTGTTGGGGAGAAACCCCAGGCCGACGTCATAGAG
>JASHUK010000172.1 GCA_030040055.1 Nitrososphaerales archaeon
CTGACCGGCCGGCGCTCCCGCCCGAAGCGCATCGGGATGAAAAGCCTCATTTACAGTTGGAAACCGATCGGAGTGAATGTCAGTCTCGTGGGACGCCTTCCTCGCGGCTGAGGTGGGCGCCTCGGCTGCCCTCGCCGGCCTGATCTTCGTCGGAGTCTCCATCAACATGAACAAGATCATATCCTACCCGCGGCTGGTAGGAAGGGCGCTGCAGGCGATGACTGTCCTTGTCGCCGCGCTGGTGGTTTCCTCGCTCTATCTGGTTCCAGGGCAGTCGGACCAGTTGTATGGCGCCGAGGTGCTTGCAACGGGTGTCGTCGCATGGGCGCTGAACTCCAGGGTCGACGTCAACAGCGTGAGGACGATCGACAGAAGGTACAGGCGGGCGAACGTGTTCAACGTCGCGCTGAGCCAGGCGGCCGCGATCCCATATGTGGTGGCGGGGGCAGTTTCGATCTCCCTCGGAGACGCCGGCTTGTACTGGTTAGTGCCTGCCATCATGCTGTCCTTGGTCAAGGCGATCGCGGACGCATGGGTCTTGCTGGTGGAAGTAAACCGATGAAAGGACAGGGTCAGGCTCTCCTCTAGAGTGAGCCCGCGAATTCGGACGGCCGAGCTTTGACCCCACGGCCGTTATATACTCGCACCCCCGCGCCGAGACCGTGGAAGTCAAGATTCAGACAATCCCGCTCGTAGTGAGAGACAAGGCGAAGGCGCTGGAGTTCTACACCGAGAAGATAGGTTTCGACAAGAAGACCGACGCGACCAACAACGGCTACAGATACGTGACCGTAGGCCCGAAGGGGCAGGACCTGGAGCTGTTACTATGGGAAGTCGGCTCGTTCGATGCCGGCGGGCAGTCGAAGAACTGGAAGCCCGCGAGCGCGCCCCCTGTTCTGATGAAGGTGGAGGACTGCCGCGCGATGTTCGCGGAGCTGAAGTCGAAGGGCGTGGTCTTCACGCAGGAACCCGAAGAGAACCCGTGGAGCACTTCCGCCACATTTTCCGACCCCGATGGAAACCTCTTTTCGATCCATCAGTTCCGTCAGTGGAGCGCCTGAGCGCCGCAGCCATGAAGTCGTCTGGGAGGGACATGCGCCCCGCCAAGGGCGCCGGAGCGGCGGGTAAGGGCTCCCAGGTGTTCACTGACGAAGAACGGGCCGCGATGAAGGAACGCGTTCGGGAGCTGAGAGCGGCCGCCAAGCCGGGGGCGGACGCCGAGGCCGAGGTGCTCGCGAAAATCGCCGCCATGCGCGAGCCCGACCGCACGATGGGGAAGCGTCTCCATGCGATAGTCAGGGCGAGCGCGCCGTCCCTGACCCCGCGTCTCTGGTACGGGATGCCCGCCTATGCCAAGGAGGGCAAGGTCATCTGCTTCTTCCAGCCCGCCCAGAAGTTCAAGACAAGATATGCGTCGCTGGGCTTCAGCGACGAGGCGAACCTCGACGAAGGCAGCATGTGGGCGACCGGCTTCGCACTGCAGAAGTTGAACGCCGCCGAAGAGGCGAGGATTGCGGCCCTCGTCAAGAAGGCGGCGGGCTGAGGATCCCACTCGGCGCCTGCCCGATGCCCTCATCCCACAACTCCACTCTTCATCGTCCCGGACTGCGGACGCTAAGGCAGCGCCACAGGTGTGATCGGATAGGAACCGCACGTCGTGCAGAACGTCGACCCAGACAGAACGTCTCCACCGCAGTCAGGGCACCTGCACCCGGTGACCGCGGTAGTCGAGGGAGGCGGGAAGAGCTCTCGATAGATAGAGTAGTATTGGAGGTGCTCCTTGTCTCTGATTCTCACCCCATCCCCTGACTCCGCCCTACTCCGGCCATCTCGGAACCCCTCGTCGGAGAGCTTCATCTCGTAGAACCTGGGAAGGCTGGTGGTGCCTGAGCCGTACTCGATCGGGGTCTTCACGCGCCAGGCTATCCGCCTTCCGACCGTCCGCTCGAAGGCCTGCCGGAGAATCAGCTTCCCAAACTTCCGGCCGTTCCTGGCCCCGACCAGTTGGCTGGGGTCGAGCGTCTCCGCGAAGGAGACAACGGTGGGGTCGAGGTACGGCAAGGAGGCGGACAAGCCCAGCGCTGCCGCCATCGGCTGCGAAGAGAAGTGCATGACGCTCCACAGCGCTCTCAGCTTGCCCATCAGCTCCTTGGGCGGAAGGTTGAAGCTGAAGCTGTACCCCGCGAACAGCTCGTCGGCAGCGTCTCCGGTCATCACCGTCGAGGAGCCACCTCTGCTCGCCGCGACCAGGCCATGATACACGGCCACGCTGTTCCTGACCTCCATGGGGTCGAACGTCCTGAGCGCCCGTATGACGTCTGGGAGTCGCTTGGCGAGCAGGTCGGGCGTCAGCTTGACGAGCCTCCACTTGAGCCCCAGCCTATCCGCGACCAGCCGTGCGAAGGCGACGTCCGGTGCGTCGGCTTCCGTGAACGCCACCGTGTAGCAAGTCGGCTTTTCATCGGCGGCGACCGACAGGTGCGCTATGATGCTGGTGTCGAGGCCACCAGACAGCAGAATCGCATCGCCGAGGTTCCTGCGCACGCTCTGCGTAAGAAGGGCCCTGCAGTGAGTCAATGCGTCAGATGGCAAGGTTTCATCAGTTCTTGGTCGCATTCTGGTGGTTATATCTGAAAGTAGTGTCGTAGACGGGTAGGGAAGCGGCCTTTGGTAGAGGTTTTCGTTACGCCCGAGTCTTCAAGGGACTCCGTAGACTATTATACGCCCGATGCTCTCGCGCCTTTCGCGGTCTGCGAGAGTGAGAACCTGTGACAAGTCTAGCCGGTGAAAGAGGTCGCCGAGCACTGTGAAGAACTACGAGGGAGAGAAGGGAAACGGGATGACGGAACGACAGGCAAGGTCATTTCTGACGCACAGCAAGTCCACTCTGATCCTGGGCACCATCGACCCTGACGGGACCCCGGTAATCCATCCGGTCTGGTTCTACTTCGACTCGCCGCGGACGAAGCTGTACTTCTACACCGAGCCGGCCCTGAGAAAGGCGAGGAACATCAGAGAACGAAGCCGGGTGTACTTCGACGTCGACCAAGACGAGTGGCCGTACAGGGGTGTCAAGGGAAGGGGAAGAGCCAAGATGGTCACAAGGAAGGAGGCGCTGTCGGTAGGTGCCAAGATACTCTCGAAGTACGTGAGGAAGGGTCAGCCCTTGGCCAAGTATGCGTTGAAGAAGATCCGGAGCGGGGGATACGTCGTATTCGAGATCACCCCCGCCTACTTCACTTCATGGGACTACGGAAAGCTGGTCAGGCGGTCGCCGGCTCTCCGGGACGCTCTAAACCCCTGACTTCTATCCGAGCTCAAACAGACTCGGCGGTGACAAGGCTCGGGCCACCGGCTAAGGGTCGTACCCTTCTTCTCCGAACAACCCATAACAGCACAGGGACCGCGGCAAGCTCAGCGACGACGCCGAAGGCGATGAGCGACGCGATGCTCACCGCGTAAAGGACCCCTATCACCACGCTCCCCAGGAACAGGGAGATCCCGTAGCCTGCTGTGAAGATCCCGTACGCCGAGGTGCGCCTCGCCCTAGGGACCATCGTCGCGACAGCCGCAGGGATTAGAGACTCCTGGACGCCCGTCCCAAGCCCCCATAGTGCCACCCCGACGAGGGATGCGCTGAAGCCACCCAGCCAGATGAGAGGCAAGGCGACGGCGGAGACGACCGTCAGCGGGACCAGCAGCCCCATCCCCACCCTGTCGAACATCCGCCCGAACAGAAGCGAGCCGAGGCCGCTGACCCCCATGGCTGCTGCGTAGAAGGCCGGGATCAGGTCACCAGGGACGATGTTCAACGTCTGCAGGTGGTATGCGATCAGAGGCCACCCTCCCATGCCTGCGCCGACCAAGATGGCGGCCGAGAGATACACCCAGAATATGCGGGGGAGGCCGCCCGTGTCCGGTTCCTCCGGCCCTATCTCCATGTTCTCAGGGTGCGGGTAGGTGAAACGGGCGACGACGAGCAATGAAAGCATGATCGCCGCGGGAATGGCCAGATAGAAGAACACCGCTCGGTAGTCACCGAAGCTGAGGTTTCCTGACGCGAGGACGACGACAATCGCTATCGGTCCCAGCAGGGCGCCGGTCTGGTCGAGGGCTTCGTGCAGCCCGAAGGCCCACCCATACCCCATCTCCTTGGCGGCGTGGGAGAGCATCACGTCCCGGGGTGGGTTGCGGATCGCCTTCCCCATCCTCTCCTGGATGACCAGCCACGCGGCGATCGGCCACGCCCCGGCGAACGCCAGCAGAGGGACCGCGACCATCTGGACGACGTAACCGAAGATCGTTATCGGCCAGAACCTCTGCGAGGAGTCCGACAGCCGGCCCGAAAGGGGGCGCAGCCCGTAGCCCACCAGCTCTCCGACCCCGGTGATTATCGAAATCGCGGTCCCTCCGAGGCCGAAGAAGCCGAGATACGGGCCGAGGATCGAGCGGGACCCTTCGTAGGTGAAGTCGGCGAAGAGGCTCATGACCCCGATCAGCAGGACGAACCTCTTGGCCGAGGACCTGCGCATGCTGGCGAAGGGCTCTGCCTTCGGGTCCTGCTTTCTGTCCCCGTCCAGCCCCTTCGCTTCTCCCACGCCTGTCACCTGGCGAAGACGTATTTCTCGTAGTATCTGGCTATGGTCGCTTCATCCCAGGAGTCCCACTCGTCGTGCGGGACCGCCTGGGCTCCCCTGAGCTCTGCGAGCCTTCTCTTTAGGAGGCGGTTGGCGTCGATGTGCACTCTCAGGCCCAGAGCGATGTCCCTGTTCTCCTTGAAGCACTCGAACTGCTTGAAGTGGAGAGAGGAATACTCCCCGCTGAGGGCGAACTTCTGGGACACCGAGAGCGGTGTCGGAGGAGCCTCCGTGGAGGCGCCGTACTCCAAGAGTATGGCGAGCGCCTCGCTCGTCTCCTGCTTGGTAAGGAAGCCCGTCCTCTGTTCGAGGAACTCTTCGATCTTCCTCCAGTACTCTCCGCTGAAGGAGAGGTCGAGGACCACGGAGCCTCCTTCGCTCGCTTTGCTCTCAAGGGCCACCTGGTCCCCGTCTGTCGACGCCTTTCCCTTGGCCTTACGAGGTCGAAGTATCATTTCTTGGCCTCCCGAGGCGCAGCGAGCAGCCTCCTGAGCTCGGCGTTCTGGTCGACCAGCTTTCTGAGCAGCCTGTTGTCCCTTTGGAACTCTTCGTATAGGTCTCTCTGTCGCTGGAGGTCCTTCGCCATCGCGGCGAACCAGCGGTCCCAATAGTTGTCCATGCCTCTCTCGAAGGCCCCGCGGATTGCCGTCCCTTCACTGACTCCCGTGGCACTCTGGATGGTGGAATAGGTCTCCGCCGCAACCTTGACTTGTACCCTCCTTCTCTTCTGCTCTTCCAGGTTCTCTCACCGCTCGCTCCCCTATGTAGAAGCTATTGGCTCGCCGTTGGCGAGCGGTTAAAGGGCGAGCTTCTCCGCCCACCAATGAAAACGGACAGGCCGGAGTCATAAAAAGGATTCCTTGCGCGTTTGGACCGGCACGAGACGCTCAAAGAGCCGGGATACGTCGGAGTGCCACCTGGTTCGGCATTGAGGCCCGCCCTGACGGGCACTCGTGACTCTCGTCGCCCAAGAGCCTCGGTCAGCAGGCGTCTCCCGCCTGGCGCCTCAGTCGACTTGGCCGCAGGGGGTCGAAGAGCGGCATCTTGGGAGCGTTTCGCCGGAGCGCGGCGACGACCAGACAGTAGGTCTTGCAACAGGGTGGTAGGCTTAAATCGCTAGGCGGCATCCGACTTCTCTCCTATGGGGGAGTCGCCGACATACGAGAGATGGATCGTAGTTGCCTACGACCTCCCAAACCAGCCCTCGAAGCTGAGGGTGAGAGCCTGGAGGAACTTCAAGAAACTGGGGGCTCTCTACCCGCCTGTTTCGCTCTGCATCCTCCCTGACACGCCGAAGATCAGGAAAGAGATCGGACTGTTCAGGTCTGAGTTCAAGAGTCATGGGACGATACTGGTGATGAGCGCCAGGGCGTCAGACGCGCCGGACGAAGGCGTGCTTTCCAGGATGCTCCAGGAGGACAGGCACAGGCAATACGAGGAGATCTACGAGGAGTGCCAGGAGTTCCTCGACGAGATAGCGCTGAACTTCAAGAAGAAGAAGGTGACTCCCGAGGAGACCGACGAGCTCGAGCACGCCTTCGAAAGCCTTCAAAGGTGGTACAGAGGAATCCGAGGGAGAGGGTACGAGAGAAGGCACGACGTGACCAAGGTCTCCGGAATAATGGAGACATGCAAGAAGGCGCTCGCCCGCTTCTCTGAGAGGGCTCAACCCAGCGAAGTAAACACCTGACCAACGGGCCCGCGCCCGGCCGAGGCCGCCTGTAACCACCGTTACAGTTAATTAACGATAGAAGGGACCCGAGGTTCGGTGACGCGAGCGGGAAGGCAGACGGTCCGGTGTTACAGCTTAGAGCCGCGATGCCCGGGGCGACGGGCGCCCCCGGGGCGGCTGCGTGAGGCGGCTCGGAGCCGGGCTAGAACGCTTCCTTAGCCGAACCAATCCGGGAAGGATGATGCCAGAACTGACCGACCAGCTGACGCTTCAGGCCATCAACGTCATGCAAGTAGGGACCGTGGTCCTCCTCTCGCCCCTCATAGCGGGAGTGATCAACAGGCTCAAGGCGATGGTGGAGTCGAAGCATGGGCCTTCCGTCTTCCAGCCATACTACGACCTCGCGAAGCTCCTGAGGAAAGAGGTCGTCGTCCCTGAAAGGTCTTCTGGCTTCTTCTTGGTCGCCCCCTTCGCTGCCTTCAGCGCCTACCTGGTGATTGCCCTCGTGATACCTATCGTGACGCCCTACCCGCTGCCCTACGGGATACTCCTGGACCTCCTCGGCGGCGCCCTGATGTTCGGCTTTGCCGGGATAGTGATCATCGTCGCGGCCATCGACGCCCACACGAACTACACCTCGCTCGGGGCGAGCAGGAGCGTGTCCTTCGCAGCGCTCGCCGAGCCGACCCTCATCATGGTCTTCTTCGGGGTCGCGATCATCTCCGGGACGAACAACCCCTACGTCACGAACAACCTGCTGGCCACGTCACCATCGTGGTACCTGTCGGCGACCCACGTCCTGGCCACCGGGGCATTCTTCATGCTGCTGCTGTTCGAAACGGGGAGGCTGCCCGTGGAGAGTTCCGGCCTGATGGAGTTCGGGATGCTAGACGACGCGCGGTCGATGGAGTTCTCCGGGAAGCTCCTGGCCCTCAACCGGTGGGGAGGCTACATGAAGCAGCTTATGCTCATGTCGGTCTTTCTCAACGTGTTCGCATTCCCCTGGGGCCTCTCCAGCAGCGTGAGCGTTTCGGGCGCCCTCTATTCCATCGGCACCTTGTTCCTCAAGCTGCTCGGCCTGGCCGGGGTGATAGTCGTGACCGAGGAGACACTCGCCAAGCTCCGCCTCTTCAAGATCCTCGACTTCCTCGCCATATCCTTCAGCCTCGGGCTGCTGGCCGTGATCGCGTTCTTCCTCGTGGGCGGAGGAGCGGCGTGATAATCTCCCCCGCGCTGCTCGCGGAACTCTCCGGCCTGTTCGGCATCCTGGTGATCATCTCCGCCCTCTACATGCAGGGCCAGAGCTTCGTCGACCCGACGATCCGGGCCATAGCATTCCAGTCCTTCGCCATAGCCGCCCTCTTCGTGGTGCTGTACCTGCAGTCGGGGGACGTGACGCTCGTCTACCTGGCCGTGATAACCGGCGTGGTCAGGGGAGTCCTGATACCGAGGGTCATGCTGTACCAGGTGCGGAACTTCAAGTACAGCCTGAGAGAGACCGGCACCGGCCAGAGGACGCCCTCGCTCATAATAGTGGGCATCATATTCGTCATAGGCGGCTACGCGATATTCAAGTCCGCGCTGCTCCCAGCGCTGGTCGACCCCCTCGCTTCGGTCCCGTTTGTCCTCCTGCTGCTGAGCTTCCTCCTGATCTTCACGCGGAGGAACGCCCTGATGCAGATGACGGGATTCCTTGAGGAAGAGAACGCCGTCCTCTATGCCGGGGCCCTCATCGCGCCCTCGATCCCGCTTCTCGTGGAGTTCGCCGTGGTCCTCGACGTGCTCGGTGTGGTGCTCGTCGGGGTGATACTGTCTGCCAGCAGGGACGTCTTCCTGACGTTGGAGGCACCCGAGCTGGAGGAGCTGAGCGGGTGAGGGGATAGGATTGGACCA
>JASHUK010000173.1 GCA_030040055.1 Nitrososphaerales archaeon
ACAGGATAGGGTTCAGGAACAGGGCGGTCGCGCGGGAGGAGTGGATACTCTGATGTCGGCCGGTGCCCCCCTCGGGGCCTAGTCTCCCGCTAGCAGCCCGGCGACCTCCTTCCTGAGGTCTGGCTTCAGCCGCTCCAGTCTGGACTCGAGGGTGTTGTCGAACCTGACGGACCCGTCTGGGGAGGCTAGGACGACCCCACCCGCGCAGTCAATCGGGTCGGCGTCCAGAGTCAGCTTCAACTTCCTGCCGAGCTTGCCGATCGCCTCAGCCACCGCCTTCCTGTCCTTCGAGTTGCAGGAGACGGACGCCTTCTCCCCGATAACCCCGACGCCTTCCATAATCAACCCGGCGAGGGACTTCACATGCCGCGCGTGCGGGACTGCTACCGCCTCCTTCATGGCCTCCGAGAAGACCTCGTTCACCTTCGCTTCGAGCGCCTTTAGCTGCGCGTTTCTGGCGTCCAGCTCCGCCGCCCCTGTGATCTGCCTCTTCAGGGACTCGGCCTGTCTTTCCCCGCTTTCCAGAGCCTTCGCCGCGGAATCCGCAGCCTCTTTCATCGCCGACTTCACGAGCGTGGAAGCATCCGCTCTTCCCTCCTGCAGGTCGGCGAGGACCTCGGCCTCGAACTCGGTCGACACCTTCTCGAGTGTAGTCGACGCCTGGCTGGCGGCCGCCTTCATACCCCTAGGATCGCCCTCAGCATCGCCCTGTACTCGACCTTCTCCTGCTTGCTCCCCGGTCCGGGGACTTCGTAGATCAGCGGCACGGCTTTCTTGGCGCGAAGCGCGGTGAGCTGGTCGCGTATTGGACGGCCGACGTCGTCGCTCACCATTATGAGCCCGACCTGCGGGTCCTTTGAAAGGTCCTCAACCTTGGAGAGGGCGGCGTCGGGGCCACCCACGTACGCCCCGCTAACGCCCGAGAGGACGAACCCGGTGACGAACGCCTTCCCTCCCACTGCGTAGACCTTCAACTCGACTCCCCCAGGAGGCGTTTCGCCACATGCTCAGCCGCTTCGGCCGTGTGCCTCCCCATTGCCTGCTCGTACCTCCTGAGGGCGGCCTCTCCTGAGCTCCTGATCTGAGCTGCGTCTCTCTCAGCCTCCGTCCTCGCCTTTGCAATCGTCTCAGACGCCATCTTGTCCGCTCTGGCCAGTGCCGCCGACTTCGCGGCCTCTGCCCATTCCTGCGCCCCTTTCAGCATCCGCTTCTTCGACTCGGCCGCGTCGTTCTTCGCGGAGTCCAAGAGCGATTCGAACTCGGTCAGAGCATTGATGGTGTCTTCGACAGGGCTGCTCATGTAAGGCGCTTTTTCTGTCGGCCCTCGTTTCCGTAATTAAACGTTAACGCAACAATCGTCGGCGCTTCAGGACCCGGACGCTCGAGCGAGGCGGACTCCCTTAAATAACGAAGGTGGGTCGTCGACGGCACGAAAACCAAGATTCTTTCGCTAACCCTAATCGCAGCAACCCTTCTTGTGCTGGCATCAATGCGCCCGATGGCTCCGACGACCAACTCGAAGCCATCCGTCGAATTCCCTGCCTCTCCAAGCCACCTGGGCCACACGATGGTCCCGGTGACCTCGCCGGCCACGGCCGCCGCCAACGCCCCCGTCTTCTGCCCTGAGCCTTCATCTCAGTGCCTCGCGTCGTACAACTGGGCAGGATACGCGATATGCGCGGAGCCGCAGTCGGACTGCTCCGCCTTCGAGGCTGTCCAGGGCTCCGTCACCTATGTCACCGGGTCTTGGACCGTCCCAAGAATAACCACCGCGTACGGATACGGTTCCCAGTCGTGCTCCGACCAGGAGAACACGTGGTACGACGCGGCCACCTGGATCGGCATTGACGGGCTGTTCAGCAACACCGTGGAGCAGACAGGTACCAGTTCCGACTGCTTCTACGGGCAGACTTCATACTACGCGTGGTATGAGTTCTATCCGGCCGCCTCATCGCCGGTCGACATAACGGTCAACCCAGGCGACAGCATCACCGCGTCCGTGACCTGTACGGTGGCTTCCGGAGGCGCGAACTGCATCACAACAATCAGCGACCTCAGCAACGGGCAGAGCTTCACGAGCCCGCTGACCTTCGTCCCGGGTGCCCTGCTGGACTCGGCCGAGTGGATCGAGGAGAGCGCGTACTACAACGGGTTCCTAGCCCTCACGCCGGTTACACCAGCGACATTCACCAACGCGGCAGCCACCATAGGCGGCTCAACGAAGCAACTGTCAAACTGGGGCAGCCAAGTCTACTGGCTGGTCATGGTTACGTACGACTTCCCGTACGTGCCGACCTACCAGCAGTCTAGCATGGTGAAGGCAGAGCCTAGCCTCGTCAGGGGCGGCAGCTTCACCTCCACCTGGTACAGCAGCGGCCCATAGCGTCGAGCGGCAGAAAGTGTGGATTCCCTCTGCGGGGAATCCCCTCCCGATTTTGAGCCTACGAGGTGAGCTTGAGTATGGCCCTGGCCACTTCCCCATCAGACTCCTCCAGCGCGGCCGTGGCCCTCTCCTTCGAAACGTTGGCCTGCTGCTGGACAAGCATCACGTCCTCGTCGCTGAAGCTTTTCTTCTCGGCCTGGACCTCCTCCACGTCGCCGGCCACCTGGTAGACCTTGTTTCCTTGGGCGTTGACCTCTGACACGGAGGCGTTCGTGATGTGGAGTTCCCTGTCCGCCGTCTTGATGATTACCTCCTTTACCCCCGGTATCTCCTTCATGTCAATCCCGAGGCGCTCCATCGCCCTCCTCGCCTGCCTGCTGTCCATCTTCACCTGTGGAACCCTTCCCTGACCTTGACGGCCACCCCGGAATTAAAAGATGTCATGAAGGTCCCGTTCATTGTGGCTGTCCCGACGCCAAGAACCCGCCCTCCTCCATCGACGACAGCCGCTTCGCCCTTGGGGAGGACGTTCTTCCCCGCCTTGACGACGAACCGGCAGAAGACGGACTTTCCTCCGATGACGAAGTCCTTTGCCTCGTCCCTTACCTCAACGCAGTTCTCTCCGAATGTCGGGCTCTTGGCGAGGATGCGCGCGCCGTGCAAGGTCAGCGCCATCGAGCCGTTGGGCCTGACCGTGGCGAAGAGGTTCTCATGGTGGAAGACCAGCTTTACCCTCCCGGACCTCCTGGAGTAGACTAGCTTGACACCCTCACTCGGCAAGGCCTTGGCCACCCCCTCGCCGAACAGATAGTCCACCATCAGCGACAGCCTCCTCGCTTCCGCCTCGTCCACTTGAGGGGGGGAGCGGGAGGGGTAGTAATCTGCTTCTGGCAGAGGGGTCCAGCACTTAAATATCTAGATGGCCGCGGCGGGTCCGTTGATCAACACCGACGTCATGCTGGTCCTCCTGTACGCCCACCTCCTCTCCGCCGTTGCGTGGCTCGGAGGAGGGATCCTGACCGCCTTCGCACTGGCCCCCGCGCTCAGATCGCTTAGCCCGGCAGCCAACCTTGAGTTCACTGCCAAGGCCCTGCCCCGGCTGATCCGCTTCGTGACGATGGCGGCCGTCAGCACCCTGCTCTTCGGAGTGCTGCTATTCGCCTACATCGCGCAGACAATATCGGCCAAGACGCCGAATGGGATGGACCTCTACGCGGGGATCGGGCTGGCGATCGTGGCGGCCGCCGTGGCCTTCGCCGTCACCATCCCGTCGTTCAACAAAGTGTCCCGGATAGCCAAGGAGGTGACCACCTCCGGAAGCCAGGGGCCGCCTCCCCCCCAGATGATGAAGTATGGCAAGAGGGCCCGAATCGGGTCGATGATTTCTCTGGTCATTCTGCTTGCCGTCCTTGCTCTGATGCTCTCAGCGACCGTCTGACCGCTCGGGGAGCCGTGATGAGCGCCTGCCGCGCGAACCCCGCTCTTCGCCGCGAAGGCAGCCAGCACACGCAACCGACATAGAAGTTCTTAGGGTGGGCCAGAGATACGTGAGAGACGACAGAACGTTCACCCACCTGTGTCTTGTCTCTCGAGCGCTGGGTGCGACATCGATTCACCTTCAGGACGCGGAGGACGACCTAGCCAAGACGGTGAGCGAGGTTGACCGGGCGTGGGGAGGGGAGTTCAGGGTCCTGGTCGGCGAGCCGTGGAGACAGGTGATGAAGGAAGCGAGGGCCGAGGGGCGGGCGACAGTCCACCTGACGATGTACGGACTTCCCCTACAAGACAGGGTCGACGAGATTAGGCGACAGGACAAGCTCTTGCTGATAGTGGGGGGGCCGAAGGTCCCCGGAAGGGTCTACCACGAGTCGGACTTCAACGTGGCCGTCACCTCCCAGCCTCACTCGGAGATAGCGGCGCTTGCGATAGCTCTGCACGAAATCCAGAACGGAGAAGAGCTTAAGAGGAGCTTCGGAAAAAGCAGGCTGAGGATAATCCCCAGCGAGCGGGGCAAGAAGGTAGTCGAATACTGAAGATAGAATACGAGGACACTTTCGTCAAGGTTGCGGGTCTGATAGGCGGGCCTGAGTACGTCAGGGTAGCCAGAGCCCTCCTGAACAACGAAAACGCCACCGACGAGGAGATCGCGTCGGCGACCGGGCTTAAGATCAAGACCGTCAGGAAGGCCCTGTACGACCTCTTCGGGCGCAGCCTGATCACCGGGGTCAGGGTGAGAGATCCGAAGCGGGGCTGGTTCGTGTACAGATGGAAGGCACAACGCGACCAGACCGACGGTTTCATACAGACCCAGAGGCGGAAGGTGCTCAACAGGCTGAAACAAAGGCTCGACTACGAGGAGTCGCACGAGTTCTACAGGTGCGGCACCCCAACCTGCGCGACCAGGACCTTCGAAGATGCGATGGAGAACTTCTTCAAGTGCCCGGTCTGCGGGAAGTCCCTCAACAGGCTCGACAACGAGGAGCTGAAGGGGGCCCTCCGTTGGAAGATCAACCAGCTTCAAGAGGAGCTGAAGTGAAGCCTTCCGCCGGGGAGGCGGTCAGGCTCCACCGGAAGTACGGGAGCAGCGAACAGGTGATACGGCACTGCGTGACCGTAGCCGACGTGGCATGGACTCTGGCCGAAGAGATGCGAAGGCGAGGGAAGGAAGTCGACGCCGAGTCACTCTACACAGCCGCCCTGCTGCACGACATAGGTAGAAGCAGGACGCAAACCGTGCGCCACGGGCTCGAAGGGTCGGAGATTGTGAAGTCAGAGGGAATGCCTGACGCAGTGGTCGAAATCGTTCGGCGCCACGTCGGGGCGGGGATATCAAGGGAGGAGGCAAAGTCCCTCGGGCTTCCGGACCTGGACTACATCCCTAGGAGCCCGGAGGAGGTCATAGTCTGCTTTTCGGACAAAATGGTAGACGGAGAGCGCGTGAGGCCCTTCGAGGAGGAGGTGAAGAGGTTCGAGAAGAAGGGGCACGACGTCGGCCGGCTGAGGGCGCTGAAGCGGAGGGTGGAGGAAGAAGTGGGGTGCGAACCCGAGGCGCTGCTCCTCGACAAGATTAAAGGCGCCAGCCAGACGGTGAGCGACTGATGACGTCCTGCATCTGCAAGGTCTGCAGGCACAAGGACTACGAAAGCTGCGGACGGTGCACGTGCTGTTCCTACAACAGGGCCGCCTGCATGCCGAAGCCGGTCCCCTCCGGCTAACCTCCTCGCGTCGCCTGCGTCCGGGCGACAGCGGGGAAAGACATAAGACGAGTGCGCTTGGCTCCCGTCAAAGCGAGGTGGGGAAGCCAGTCCCTACGGGGGCAAGGATCATCCCGGCGGGCTCATAGGCGCTCTCTGAGAGACCCACAGATCGGTGGTTCAAAGGGGAAGCAATTCCCTGAAAGTCCACCCCTCGCTACTCAAGTCCCCGCCGCGTCGCTTACACCTTCCGTCCCGACTTCCCTGACCCTTCCCGGCCACCAGTTGTATCTCTGGGCGATCGCCATCAGGGATGGAACGAAGAACAGGATCACCACCCCGACGTCGATCATCACCGCGGAAGCGACGGAGACTCCTATCTCTCCAAGCAGGGCTATGCCGCTCGCAAACAGGGAGGCGAAGACGCTTGAGAGGATCAGGCCGAGCCCGAAGAGCGTGACCCACACCTTGTCGATCGCGGTCCTGATGGCGTCCAGGTCCGACTTCCCGTTCATCGCCTCCTCCCTGATCCGAGTGACCAGGAAGATGTCATAGTCTATCCCCACGCCGAGCATGGTGACCACTACGAAGAGCGGGGCCAAGCTGACCACGGGGACGTTCATCACATAGTAGAACGAGATCGCGAGCACGGCGAGCGCGAAAGCCACGCTGCATAGGATGGTGAAGACGAGGCGGAGCGGAGTGAACACGGAGCGCAGCTGGGCTAGGAGTATGAAGTACACCCCAAGAGCGAGGATGAGCAGGACGAGGGGGAGCACGCCGTTGATCAGGCTGAGCGTGTCGATGGTCGACTGTGTGTTGCCACCGAAGTAGACCGCGGAGCCTGGTGGCAGGGGGACGGCCGCGACGGCCTTCTCGATGCCCTTCAGGTAGGCCACCGCCTGAGGGCTCTGTGACGACGCCGAGAGACCGACGGTGATCAACGTCGTCCTGTTGTCCTTCCCCACCTGAAGGAGCATCCCGGCCAGGTACTGGGCGCGGACGGGAGCCGTCAGCCCTGACAGGTCGGAGTAGTTGAAGGACGAACCATAAGGCTCCGTCACGCTCTTCACGCCGTCGACCCCTTCAGAGCGTGCGATGGTGGCAGTGAGAGACTGGACGTAGCCTAGCTGCGTGAGGTTGAACTGGTCCGTCCCATGCACGATGGCTGAAGGAAAGGTCACTATGACCATGGTCGGGGAGACGACCGCTCCGCCCAGCGAGTTCGAGATTACCGTGAGCCCCTGGTTGCTTTCAAAGTTCGGAATCAGCTTGGTGATGTCGAAGCTGTTGGGGGTTTCGTAGGTCACGTAGAAGGCCCCGAGGGCGAGCAGGACTATGACCGCGGAGACCGCTACCTTGTGCCTGATCGTCTTCTCCGTCAGCCCGTCGAGCCTCCCGCGGCGTGCCGAGACGGAGGCAGTCCCCCCCGCCGCTCTCTTCGGCCAGAACATCCTGTCTCCGAACATGAGCTCGAGGGACGGCAGCAGCGTGAGCGACGCGGCCAACAGGATGGTCACACCGATCGCGATTCCCGCCCCTACGGCGCCGAAGAATGGGACCTTGGTGACCGCCAGGACCACGTAGGCTACCGCCACTGTCAAACCGGCGGTGAGTATCGCCTCTCCCGCCCATCTGACG
>JASHUK010000174.1 GCA_030040055.1 Nitrososphaerales archaeon
TCCGGGCCCTGGTCGGGACCGGGAATCAGGCGGATGTGGCAGTAGAGGATGTCATCGACTACTTCGCCACAGACGACGAGACCTCTGTGATTGCCGCTTACATCGAGGGAACCTCTGACGGGCGAAGGTTCATCGCGTCGGCGGCTAACGCCTCTAGGCGCAAGCCGCTCGTCGTGTTCAAGGTCGGCAAGACCGGCGCCGGCGCCAAGGCCGCCCTGACACACACGGCGTCTCTGGCCGGGGACTACGAAGCGTGGAAGGCGGCTTTCAGACAGTCCGGCGCCGTCGAGGCGAGGAGCCTACAGGAACTGATTGACCTGTGCGTGTCATTCTCGCTTCGCAAGAGGGCGGGGGGAAAACGCTTGGTCATCCTGACCAACGCGGGAGGAGTGGGGGCCATAGCCGCCGACGAGGCCCATGGTCTTGGGCTAGCCCTTCCGGAACCTTCCAGGAGTACGGCACTCAAGATTTCGCATGTATTCCGTGAAGCGGCCTTCATGGCGAACGCCTCGCTCGCGAATCCAGTCGACGTGACTGCTTCGGCGTCCACCGAGGAATTCGTCAAGATGGCCTCCATCCTCGCGGCGCGAAGGGAGTACGACATGCTCCTCGTGATGCCGACGCACCAGACCCCGGCTGTCGGGTCGGACATCGGTGAGCGACTCTGTGGGGCCTTGACCGACGTGCGCAAGCCGGTCGCTGCCTGCGTGATAGGCTGGACGGAGCTCGCGGAGAAGATACGGACAGACCTGGCCGGGCATGGCATTCCAAGCTTTCCAACACCGGAGAGAGCAGTGCGAGCACTCGCTATTGCGGCTGACTGGAAGCCACTGCAGGGCATGCTGCGGACTGCCCGGCCCAAGACAGAGAGTAGGCTCAGCCTGCGTAGAAGGCTGCCGGAACCCCTGCCATATGCCGAGGTGGAGCGGCTGTGCACGGCCTACGGGATCAGACTCCCCCGCTCCGCCGTCGTCAGGAGGCAGGAAGAAGTGGCCTCTGCCGCCAGCACTGGGTTCCCACTCGTGTGCAAGCTGCTCTCGTCGCGACTCCTGCACAAGACCGAGGCCGGCGGGGTCATCCTCGGGATCGAAGACGCTTCTGCCCTTGCGACAGCCTTCAGAGACTTGAAGCGAGTGGCCTCTCGGAAGAGACTCCCGTTCGACGGGGTGCTCGTCCAAGAGACGGTCGGCCCCGGAGTGGAGACGATCCTGGGCGGGAGGAGGGACTCGACCTTCGGTCCGACGGTTTTGTTCGGGGCGGGGGGGACCAACGCCGAACTGCTCAAGGACTACTCTTTGGCGATCGCGCCCATCGACCAAAGGGCGGCGAGAGAACTCGTCCTCGGAATCAGGCTCAGCCCTCTGCTGACCGGATACAGAGGAAGTCCACGAGCCGACCTGGTCGGGTTGTGCCGGACCGTGGCGGCATTCTCGCGAATTATGGCCGAGAACCCTTCGATAGAAGATATAGAGGTCAATCCCCTTAGAGTGGTGAAGGGCGCCAGCATCGCGGTCGACGTCAGGGTTCTGGTCCGTCCAACGGCCTCCACCAGAGCGTAAATAGTGCAGGACTTCGCGTCGAACCATGGAGTATCGAAGACTGGGGAGCGCAGGAATCAAGCTCAGCGAACTGTCCCTTGGGTCATGGGTGACATACGGCAGCCAGGTTGCGGAGGACATGTCGGCGAGGTGCATGTCGGCCGCCTACGACCTGGGGGTGAACTTCTTCGACAATGCGGAAGGCTACGCACACGGAAACGCCGAGGTCGTGATGGGGAACGCCTTCAGGAAGCTAGGGTGGAGACGCGAGGACCTGGTCATTTCCAGCAAGGTCTTTTGGGGAGGAAAGGGGCCTAACGACCGGGGGCTCAGCCGGAAGCACGTGTACGAGGCGTGCAGAAACTCGCTGAAGCGGATGCAACTCGACTACTTTGACCTATACTTCTGCCACAGGCCCGACCCCTCGACACCGATAGAAGAGACCGTAAGGGCCATGGACGATCTCATCAGGCAAGGGAAGATCCTCTACTGGGGAACCTCGGAGTGGACGGCCGCGGAAATCATGCGGGCGCACGCCATCGCGAGGGAGCTGGGGCTGAACCCTCCGCAGATGGAGCAGCCACAGTACAACATGATCCACAGAGAGAGGGTCGAGAACGAGTACCTGCCTTTGTATCGCGAGATAGGGCTAGGCACGACGACATGGAGTCCTCTCGCGTCAGGGCTCCTCTCTGGCAAGTACAACGACGGGGTCCCTTCGGGTTCGAGGGCGGCTCTCCCCGGCTACGAGTGGCTGCAGAAGCAGGTCCTGACGCCTGAAAACCTCGCAAAGGTCAGAGAGCTTCAGCAGATCGCGGCAGAGTTGGGGTGCACGATGGCCCAGTTTGCCTTGGCCTGGGCAAGGAGAAACCCGGACGTCACGACGGTGATAACTGGGGCCACGACGCCGGACCAGGTTAGGGAGAACATCGGGTCGCTCGCGTTCGTGAGCGCCCTGACGCCTCAGGTGACGGAACGGATTGACACGATTCTGGGCAACAAGCCAGACCTGTCGATAGGGGACTAGCGCCCGGAGGGCACCGGGAGGCGCCGTCTAGGCGTATCTCTGCTGCCGCAGCCAGGAGTGAATGGCGAGCGCCGCCACACCCTCCATCGTCGTATTGCGCTCTTCTGCGGCCCTCCTCAGTCCGTCTGCCACCCGAGGGTCGAGAAGTATCTCAAGCTTGACGGCATGGAGGACTGATACCTCCCTTTTGATGTCCTCGACAGGTCTCTGAGGAGCCATCACGAAGTGACTCACTACGCTCTCAGCCTCCGGCTGCGGGAGCGGGGCGATTGTTTCTGCCAGTTCCTTCAGCCTTTCAGCCCTCTCCCTGCGCGGAAGGTCCTTCACCGAGGGCGCTTCTTCTGCCTTGTGAAGGTAGGTGGCATGCCTTACGGGAAGAACGCCTTCTCTTCTCTCAGAGAGGGCAGGAGCATGCTTGACCGCTATCTCTGCTTTGGACTCCCTCCTGATGCTCCGGACCGCTTCCACCGCCCTTACCCTGTCTTCGACATACTTCCTGGACTTTCCTATCGCCTTGGCTATCTGGTCAGTGTCGCCGAAGGCTCGCGGATTGAGCCTCCTGAGGCTCTCTATCGCGTCGTACTCCTCTTCTGGTTCGATGTCTCTCCTCTGCACGTTCTCTATCAGAGAAACGACAATCGCTTCCTCGTCCGTCATCGGCCTGACCATGGCCGGGACCTTCTTCAGGCCGGCGATCTTCGCCGCCTCGAATCTCCTCGAACCGACCACCAACTCGAAGCGTCCTCCTACTGGCCTGGCTACAACGGGCTCCAGCACTCCCTTCTGCCTAACGGAGTCGATCAGGTCTCCGACGTCCCCGGGGCTCTTCCTCACATTGGTCTTCCCTACGAACAGCTTGGAGATGTCGACCATCATCACTTCTCCAGTCCTCTCCTTCCAGCTGTCTTGGGCGGTCGAATACTTGCTCAAGATTGGCCACCGTGGGCGTGGCGACTCTTAAGAGTATCAGCGACTTCGGCCCCCGATAGGTTCCGCGCCACAGCAAAGCCGCCCATCGCTCTGGGACCGGTCAGGACTCCAACATTTTATAACCACCGGCCGTCTTCGAACGACATGCTCACCAAGGAAGAGATGGAGAAGCTGAAGGATAAGCTGTCCAGGGAATCTGTCAACGTCTGCTTCAATCGAGGAACGGAGGCTCCGTTCACTGGCAGGTACTGGAACGACCATGAAAGGGGGACCTTCCACTGCGTCGTCTGCGGAGCCCCCCTCTTCCACTCCGACACCAAGTTCGAGTCAGGGACCGGTTGGCCTAGCTTCTTCCAGCCAGTCGCTAAGAACAGCGTGAAGGAGGACGTGGACAGGAGCCACGGCATGGTAAGGACTGAGGTCTCATGCGCGAACTGCGGGGCCCATCTCGGCCACGTCTTCGAAGACGGGCCCAAGCCGAGTGGGCTCAGGTATTGCATCAACTCCGCCGCGTTGGTCCACGACAGGGACGTCACCAAGGCCTAGAGGCCCGTGGAAGCCCGCTTCGTCTGCCGTCTTGCAACCTCTCATGGCTTCGGTCTCACGCAGACCCTGACAGTGCGACCCTCGTATAAGGCCGGGAGAGGGAGACCTTGGCAACCGGTCAGTCCGGCCGTCTCATGACAGCTTAAAACTCGTTCACCAAAGGGGAGCCAGAAGTTGACTGCCTACCCCATAGGGCGGAACAGGGGCCGTCGGTTGATGGCTAGCACCTCCGCGCGTCGCGCCCATCCCAAAGCGGCAGGCCGCGTCCGCACGAAGCCGCAGAGAAAGGGTGGCAAGGTGGAGTTCGTCATCTCTCAGGTCCCGCACGGCCGGCAGAGGTATGAGACAGTCGGGGACTGGATTCCTGGGAGTCCGGTCGAAATACGAGTGAGCAGGCTGAAGGACCAGAGATACGTCTTCTTGGTCGCCCTGCACGAGATGATCGAATACGAACTGTGCAAGAAGAACGGCGTGAAAGACAACGAGGTCGTGGCGTTCGACGTGGGGTTCGAGGAGGAGCGCAGGAAGAGCGCCCACTCAGAAGAGGCCGAGCCGGGCGACGACCCAAGGGCGCCGTACCGCAGGGAGCACAACTTCGCCACGATGGTCGAGATGATGGTGGCGCAGAAGTTGGGCGTGAAGTGGGAAGCATACGAGAAGGCGCTGCTCGCCCTGAGACCGAAGACGAGACGCTTAGCTCCTAAGCCCTTCGTCCGAAGCGGTTAGCATGCGGCAGTCCTTTTCAACACCTTCGTAGACCGACCCACGGTCGGCATGACGGGCAGCCATCCTCGGAAGTCGAAGACCTCATCCAAGACGAGCCGTCTCTCCGAGTCGGTCATCAGGGAGATGACCAGAATGGCTACGAGGTACGACGCGCTGAACCTTGCCCAAGGGTTCCCAGACTTTCCCGCTCCTTCCAGCGTAAAGCAGGCCGCCGTGAGAGCCATCAAACAAGACTACAACCAGTACTCGGTCACGTGGGGCTCGCCCGACCTCAGGAAGGCGATCTCTGAAAAGGCTGGCTGGTTCAACGGCATCCACGCCGATCCGGCGCGCGAGGTCACGGTGACCTGCGGCTCCACCGAGGCAATGATGGCGTCGATCATCGCGCTGGCCGAGACAGGAGACGAGGTGATAATACTCGAGCCGGCCTACGAGAACTATCGACCCTCTGCTGTATTCGCCGGAGCCACGCCTGTCCCGGTTCCCCTCGGCGAGGACTTCGAGATCGTCGAAGAGCGCCTCAAGGACGCTTTCAACTCAAGGACCAAGGTCGTGGTTGTGAACACCCCCCACAACCCAAGCGGCAGGGTCGCTACCGAGGCGGAGTTGAGAGCCGTCGCCGACTTGTGCGAAGATTACGACTGCGTCGCGGTCACAGACGAGATCTACGAGCACATAGTCTACGACGGGAGGAGGCACGTCAGCTTGGCTACGATTGGGGACATGGCAGCCAGAACCGTCACCATCTCTGGAATATCGAAGACATACACGGTCACGGGATGGAGGATAGGGTACACCATCGCGGAGCCGGAGATCACCAACGCCATAAGGAAAGTCCACGACTACATGACCGTGTGCGCCCCCGCCCCCTTCCAGGAGGCGGCCGCCTTCGCACTCAGACTTCCGAGGTCGTTCTACTCGTCACTGGCGAAGGAGTACCAGAGGAAGCGCGACTACTTCGCGGGTGCCTTGCACGAGATTGGGTTCGGGTTCTTCGAGCCGGAAGGGGCCTACTACATTTTGGCCGACTTCAGCGAACTCAGCAGAAAGGACGACCACAAGTTCGCGGTCTCAATGACCAAAGACTGCAGGGTGGCTGTCGTGCCAGGGTCGAGTTTCTACGGAGAGAGCACCAAGGGCAAGACTCTGGTCAGGTTCAGCTACTCGAAGAAGGACTCTACCCTGAAGGAGGCAGTCGCGAGGATGGAGCGGTATTTCCGGGCCTGAGTCGTGACGCTTCGCACCTCTCAGGTGAGTTTAAATCACATTCGAGGCGGCGCAGTACTTGTGGCCGGCGACCTGACCGCCTCGGACGCGCTTGGTTCTGTGCCCTTCTTTTCGGGCTTGGACAAGAAACTTCTGAAGACAATCGTAGCTAACGGCAAGGAGATTCAGTACAAGGCAGGGGACACAATAGTAAGACAGGGCGAGGTGGGGGTAGGGTTCTTCCTCATACTCCAGGGGCAGGTCGAGGTCAGGAGCAACGGCAAGGTCCTTGCGACGCTTTCGACAGGAGGGTTCTTCGGCGAGATGTCGCTCATCGACGACCAACCGAGGTCGGCGAACGTCGTTGCTGTCCAGCCAACGAAGTGCTTCGCCCTCACGACCTGGTCATTTTCGAGCATACTGAGCTCCCACCCCGAGATCGCCATGCCGATCTTGAAGGAAGTGGTGAAGAGGCTCCGGACCGCCCAGAGCGCCCCGACCTCCTAGGCGCCAGACCCGCGGCAAGGTGCGTGGAGAAGTGGACGTGGTGACTTCGTGAAGGTCGGGCTGAGTACATGGTCGCTGCTCGGCATGAGCCTCACCTCCGCGGTGGAGTTGATAGGAGAGTCAGGCTTCGACTACGTGGAACTGTGGGGTGAGGTTCCCCATGCTTACCCCGACTGGATGGACAAGAGGGCGCTCAAGGACTCGCTTTCGTCGTACGACTTCACTCTGACGATGCACGCCCCTTTCACCGACCTCAATCCCGCAACTCCGTTCCAACCGGTCAGAGGGGCTGTCGAAAGGTCGCTCGTCGCATTCGTCGAACTGGCCAGAGAGTTGGGTGCCTCGGTAGTCACGCTCCATCCGGGCAGCGTCCACAACGAGGCCATGGTGCCGCGATCCTCGAAGGACGCGGATGCGATGATACATGCGCTGGTGCAGGCCGCGGACGGCCAGGTAAAGCTGAGCATCGAGAACCAGTCCAAGGGGAGGTCGCGCTACTCATACCCCGTTGGCAGCACCGTCGAGTCTGTGGAGCTTCTGCTAGCCAGCAACCCAGGCGCTGCGTTCACCTTGGACACCGGGCACGCCCACTCTAGCGGGCTAGACCCGAAGGCCTTCTCGGAACGGTTCAAGGAGAGGATGGTGGAGATTCACCTCAGCGACAACGCCGGGGCGAAGGACGAGCATCTCTTCCCGGGCGAGGGAACCGCCAACTTGAAGGGTGTCATAGACGCGGCGAAGGGGACAGACGTCCTGATTTGCCTGGAGATCAACCCCTTCGCATACGCAACGCAGGACGTCATCAAAGGGGCCAGGGCGTTCAAGGACAGGACTTAGCTGCCGGCACCGAGCCACCGGACCTTCCATCGACAGGCCGGGGACTCCGCTTTGTCACTTTCGTCTAGAAAATGCGACTTCGGCTCCTTTCTTCGCAAGCTTCGACCGGCGCCTATGCAAAAGGCGCCATCCCAGCCGATGACCAGGGTCCAGAAGCTCGTGTGGTATGCGGAGCAACTGATTACGGACGCAGCAGCGGCAGAGAAGTCAGGAAACGGTGAAACCGCCACCTCGAAGTACCTCCAGGCGGCCGAGATACTGCTTCTTCTCGCGAAGGCCGAAGACAGGTACACCGTGTGGAAGGCCCACACGGACAAGGCCGCCATGTGCCAGCACAGAGCAAGAGGATTGATCGCCCGGCAGCCGACCGCCGGGGCTCCCCAGCAGCAGGGCGGGTAAGCAGCCGGGGTAAAATTTCCTTAATATACCGTACCAGAGTAAATGAGGAGCATGACGAAGTGGGAATGCTACAGGTGCGGCCACATCTTCGAGGGGGAGAGCACACCTGACGAGTGCCCGAACTGCCACTACTCGCTGACGTTCTGGCTGGAGGCGGCGGAGCCCAAGGTCGTGACCGTCAGAAACTTCGTAAAGACTGACCCGGTAACCATCGACTCCAACGCGTCGGTCCTCCAGGCAGCGCAGGCGATGAGAGAGAGAGGAGCAGGGAACGTGCTGGTCCTTGCCAACGGGAAGCCGACAGGAATAGTCACCGAACGCGACATACTGAACCGGATCGCGGCTGACGACCTGCTCCCGTCGAGCATTCCTGTCAGGAAGATCATGAGCTCCCCCATGATTTCGGTCACGGCAGACACCCCGCTTTCCGAGGCGGTCAAGATCATGGCGGAGAGGCGGATAAGAACCCTATACGTGACCGACTCTGGAGCCCCCTTCGGCCTCCTCAACATGAGGGCGATAGTGGGGGACCAGTTCAGAGTCGCGCGGAGCCTCGACTAGGCCGGCCCCCGTCCATCCAGCGCCGTCGCAGAGGGCACAGTTTTAGGAGAGGGAGGCCCTTCGCGCAATGTGCGCGACAGCGCGGGCTCTGAGTCCATGGCAGAGGACGCGGCGCGGTATCTGCGAAGGAGGGCATCCTCCAGGCGGCTCGTCGCCTACAGCGACCTAATGCGACGCTATGGGCTCTCCAGAGGGAGAGACTTGACGTCGCTGATATGCCGGGTAGACAGGATCGAACTCGAAAGGGGCGCCCCGGGGTTCGCGGCGATCATAGTGCGCAAGGACAGCGGCTTACCGGGTGTAGGCTACTTCAGAGACGACGCCCTTCCGGGCCCGGTCAGCAAGGCCGTAGACGGGAGACCGACGGGAGAGCAAAGGAGACACGCGCTCGAGGCCCAAAGGAATACCTGGACCTTCTACTCGACGGCGCCGCGGACGAGACCTAGCGTTTCGGCCCGCGGAAAGACGCCTGCGACTGGCGGAAGGCGTGCAGCGACCTACGAGGGTCGGACGACTCGGTAATCGCCCTACCTACGATGAAGAAGTCTGCCCCCGACTCCGCAGCCTTCGAGAGCTCTCCTCCTTGCGCTCCAATGCCCGGCGAGAATATCAGGCACTCATCCCCGACAATCTCCCTCGACTCGGCTATCTTCCCCGGGGACCTCCCGGAAACCACGATTCCGTCTGCCCCCCACTGCTTAGCCTTCTTCGCGAAGGCCCTGTAGAGCGGCTCTCCTCCGGCGGTCTTCAGCCCATATCCCTCGTCGGCCCCTTTATGGCTCATATAGACCAGGAGCAGCGCACCGCCCTGCAGCTGGTGAACCCTCTCTATCGCGCTCCCCAGTCCCTCCTCTCTGCCCACAAACGGGTTCATTATCACGCCGTCTACTCCGAAGTGAGAGAGCGTCTCGACTGCCTCCAGGTTGGTAGACTCTATGTCGTTGAGCTTTAGGTCGGCTATCAGGGGAATTCCCTCGGCCTCGCACGTGTTCCTGATCGCCTGCAGTCCTGTCAGCCCGTATGGGAGAAGGAGGTGAAAGTTCAGCTTGACCCCCGCTATCCCTTCCTTGGTGGCCGCCAGAACTCCCTCTGCCCTCTTGAGCCTCTCCTCGTAGGGGCCCCCGACGTCGAGAGCGAGTACAACACCGCTTCCGACTCTCTCCTTCCTGCCTCGCATCATCTCCCGGAAAGCGGTCATCGGCCTCTCCTCCCAGATCCATGGGCCGCGCCGACCAACAGGTCGAGC
>JASHUK010000175.1 GCA_030040055.1 Nitrososphaerales archaeon
GGCCAGTGCCACCTTTCTGGCGCCGTCCCTCACGTTCTTGAACTTCCTCGTGGTCTCGTTCCAGCGCCCTCCCACGTAGAAGAACTGCCCGTCGAACTCGAAGCCCACCGGCGCCACGTCAGGCTGTCCCGACTTCGACACCGTCGCTATCCGGACGAGCTTCTGCTCCGAAATGAAGTGGCGCTCGGCGTCAGAGAAGCCAACGCCGCTCGCCTCAGGTGCGTTCGCGCTGTCCAAGACTGACGAAGCGGCCGGCCGTCGCTATTTAGTCTGTCCCCGGGGGACGGACGCCGGCATGGGCATGCTGGCTCATGTCGGCGACAACCGGGGCCTTGCCGAGAAATCTGTAGTTTGCGTTCCACCTTGCCCCGTAGGCTATCAGGTTCATGATCGTCGGCAGGGCGTCAGACCCCTTGACTGTCAGCTTCCACCGAGCAGGCCCCTTGGCCTTCGGGCCACATCTGGCGATCACTCCATCCTGCTCGAGCTCTTTGAGCCTCCTCGACAGAACGCGTGGTGTCATCCCAGGGTTCGACCTCAGTAGCTGGCTGAACCGGCGCCGGTTCCTGAAGCCGATGTCTGCGATTATTCTCAGAGCCCATCTCCTTCCGAGAGCCCCAAGATGGGGGCTAATCGGAATTGAAGAGACGCCGTAGTCCTCGGGAGGCAAGGCTTGCACCCTCTCTCCCTGCCGCTTCTTCGGAGGCACGGTATACTTCGGGACCCTGCTGGTGATAAATAACTTCCCGAACGACTCTATGACGGCGTATGTCAGTCAAGGAGACCCTGAACCTGGTCGAAGGGGCATGGGTCGACGCGCTCTCGGCACACGACTCCAAGAGATTCTTGGCCGCTCACTCCGAGAGTGTCACAATGTACGATCCCACTTTTCCTCAGCCGTCGAAGGGCAAGAAGGCTCTCGAAGTGTGGTTCAATGGCCTTCTCGAGATGTTCCCTGACTACAAGGTGCAGAGACTCTGGTCTTTCGGGAACGGAGAGTGGGTGTGCGTCGAATGCGTGGAGTCGGGGACACTGGAAGGCCCTATCCATACACCCGGCGGCGACGTCCCCCCCACGCACAAGTCATTCAAGTCAAGCGACTGCATCGTGTGCAAGGTGGAGGCGGGTAAGATTGCCGAGATACGCCTTCACTACGACGTTCTGGGGCTGATGGCCCAGCTCGGCATGAAACCGTGAGCGGTCTCCTTCGAGGCCGGTCCCCTCCCTCGTGGGTCTAGCTTCTCACGTCATCGACCAGCGCTTCGCGTGCCAAGCGGCTGGCTATCATGTATGTTTCTGTGCATGAATGTATAATAACGTCACGACAGGTAGGCAGACCGTGGCTTCGACCAAGCTGAAGTCCGTCCTAAGGACAGACGACCTCCCGACCAAGTACTACAACATCCTGCACGACCTGCCGGCCGCGCTCCCTCCACCGCTTGACCCCAAGACCATGAAGCCGGTGTCCCCGGAGGCCCTGCTCCGCCTCTTCGCGAAAGAGTGCGTGATGCAGGAGGTGTCAACCGACGAGTTCATCCCCATCCCAGAGGAGGTCCAGGAAGCCTACCTGAGGGTCGGAAGGCCAACGCCCCTCTACCGGGCCACGAGGCTCGAACAGAAGCTGAAGACCCCCGCCAAGATATTCTACAAGCGAGAAGACCTCAACCCGGCGGGGAGTCACAAGCCGAACACGGCCATAGCCCAGGCGTACTACCACAAGAAGGAAGGGACGGAGAGACTGACCACAGAGACAGGCGCAGGGCAGTGGGGGAGCGCACTCGCCCTGGCGACTGCCATGTTCGGAATCGACCTGACCGTCTACATGACGAGGAGCAGCTACGTCCAGAAGCCGTACAGGAAGACCCTGATGGAGGTCTACGGCGCGAAGGTGCACGCGTCTCCGAGCGCCCTGACAAACGTCGGGCGGAGGTTCTCCTCGGACGACCCGGATCACCCCGGGAGCCTCGGCATCGCGATAAGCGAGGCGATAGAAGACTGCGTCACGCACGACAACACGAAATATTCCCTGGGGAGCGTCCTCAACCACGTCCTGACCCACCAGTCGGTGATCGGTCAGGAGGCGCGCATGCAGATGGAGGAGATGGACGCCGACCCCGACTACGTCGTCGGGTGCATCGGAGGCGGGAGCAACTACGCGGGGATCGCCTACCCGTTCATGAGGGACAAACTGAGAGGGAAGAGCGACGCGGAGTTCGTGGCGGCCGAGCCGAAGGCGGTCCCGTCGACGACGCGCGGGGAATACAGGTACGACTACGGGGACACGGGGGAGATGACCCCGCTGGTGAAGATGTACACGGTGGGGCACGGGTACCAATGCCCTCCGATTCACGCGGGGGGCCTCAGATACCACGGCAAGGCGCCGTCGATGTGCATGCTGATCGACAAGGGGTACATGAGGAGCGTAGCTTACTCGCAGAACGAGGTCATGGACGCCGGGCTGCTGTTCGCGCAGACCGAGGGCGTGGTCGCGGCCCCCGAGTCCAACCACGCAATCAAGGCCGCCGTGGAGCTCGCGCTGGAGTGCAAGAGGAAGAACGAGGCAAAGGTGATCCTATTCAACCTGAGCGGGCACGGCCTGCTGGACCTGAAGGCATACAGCGACAAGCTCGCGAACTCCCTCGTCGACTACGAGCCAGACGAGCAGGCTATCAGGGGGGCGCTCGAAGCGGTCCCGCTGGTCCGCTGATCGCCGAAAGGCTCTCTCCCTGGAAGCAGAAGCGCCGGGGGTAGGACTCGAACCCACGCGACCCGAAGGTCACGGGCTGACCTGGAGAGGCGCTCAAGGCCCGCGCAATAACCACTCTGCCACCCCGGCTTGGACAGACGAGCGCCCGCTCGGTTCTTATGCTTTAGCGCGGCCCATGAAACCGCCGCGAAAGCGGACGCTGGTTTTAAATCCCGGACTCAGGGGGCGCGCTTTCAGTGCCCGACATAATCGATGTCAAGGACCTCGTCCTAGTCTATGGCGACGGGACGAAGGCGGTCGACGGCATCTCGTTCCAGGTGCAGGAGAACGAGTTCTTCGGCTTCCTCGGGCCCAACGGCGCGGGGAAGAGCACTACGATCAAGGTGCTCACGACCCTGCTCAGGAAGACGTCGGGGTCGGTGGCCATTGCCGGGAACGACATCAACTCGGACTCGGCGAAGATCAGGAAGATGATAGGGGTTCAGAGCCAAGAGACGGTGGTAGACCTTGACCTGACGGCGCGTGAGAACATGATGCTCCAGGGACACCTCCACCAGATGAGGGGGGACGCGCTGAAGAAGAGGGTGGACGAGCTGTTGGCGCTCGTGGACCTGACGGACGTCGCCGACAAGAGGGCCTCCTCGTTCTCCGGAGGGATGAAGAAGAGGCTCGACCTCGCAACCACTCTTGTGCACGGGCCCAGGCTGATATTCCTCGACGAGCCCACTACGGGTCTCGACCCGCAGTCCAGGGCCGCGGTCTGGCAGTACCTCGAGAAACTGAACAAGGAGGGCGTCACGGTGTTCCTCACGACGCAGTACATGGAGGAGGCCGACAAGCTGTGCAAGAGGCTCTCCATAATCGACCACGGGAAGATCGTGGCAAACGGGACGCCGTCCGAGCTCAAGAGAGAAATCGGCACGGACACCATCACCCTGAAGATTGAAGAGTCCGGGCTGGAAGGGCAGTCGGCGAGGGCGAAGGAGCTGCTCCAGCAGACGAAGGGGATAACCGAGGTGCTGAGTTCTGACGACGGGCTTACGGCCTACGCGAAGGACGCCGGGTTCATAGTGGCTGACATCGTCCGCTCCTTCGACGCGAGCGGCATCAAGATCGCGTCGATCGGGGTATCTTCCCCCTCCCTCGACGACGTATTCCTCCACCACACGGGGAGGAGGATACGCCCTGAAGAGGCGGGCCAGAAGCCAGCCGGAAGGACGAGGTTCGGAGCAAGGAGGCCGACGAGACAGTGAGCCTCCTCTACGACACGTGGTACCTGTTCGTCAGGGCGCTGACGAAGCTGATACGCACCCCCATCCTGCTGTTCTTCTCGCTCCTCCAGCCGATCATCTTCCTGCTGCTGTTCACGCAGCTGTTCTCCAAGATAGCCGCTGCGTTCCCCAGCTTCGGCGGGGTCAGCTACCTCGCATTCGCGACCCCCGGGATCCTGCTGCAGAACGCGTTCAGCAGCTCCCTGCAGTCGGGGACGTCCATCGTCGACGACCTCAACCTGGGGTACGTCCAGAAGTTCCTCGTCACCCCGGTCAACAGGTCCGCCATCCTACTCGGCCGGCTCTGCTGTGACGCGTTCAGGGTGGTCGCGCAGTCTCTGATCATACTCGTGCTCGCCTACCTCCTCGGCTTCAGCTTCACGACGGAGGTGCCGGGGATACTGGCCGCCTTCTTCCTGATCGCGTACTTCGGGTTCGCGTGGTCCGGGATATCCCTGACGATAGGGCTCACGACCCGCAGCGCGGAGACTGTCTTCGGGCTGGGTGGGATACTGACCTTCCCGCTCCTGTTCATGAGCACTGCCCTGGTACCTGCCAAGGGTTTCATGCCGAACTGGATGGTCACAGTGTCGAGCTACAACCCAATCAGCTACACGGTCAACGCGGTGAGGGACCTCGCCCTCAAGGGGTTCGTCTTCGGCGACATCGCGTCGGCCCTGCTGGTGATAACCGGGATCGCCCTGGTGACTCAGGCCGCGACGCTTTACAAGTTCAGAAAGATAGTCAGCTGAAGTGGCATCCTTGGACGCAGCCGGCTCGCGGCGCAGTAAGGTAGTGGTCCGCCCGCCGAAGCCCTCGGACAAGGAGCCCTTGCTGGCCTTCATCAGGCAGATCTGGCACGGCCACGACTACATCCCGCACGTCTGGGACGAGTGGATGAAGGACCCCTCGGGCAGGATGTTCGTGGTCGAGGTAGACGGCAACCCCGTCGGGATGAACAGGGTCAGGGTCCTAGAGGACGGGTCTGCCTGGTTCGAGGGGGCGAGGGTGCACCCCGACTACAGGGGCATGGGCCTGGCGACGGCCCTCGGGGACAACTCGATGAAGGTGGCGCGGAGGATGGGGGCACGCGTCTTTCGGCTCACGAGCGACGCGAGGAACAAGGTGGCCCACGGGCAGGTGGCGAAGATGCAGTTCAAGGAGGTCGTGCGGGTGAGCGTCCTCTCCCCGAAGAAGGGGAGGCGGTTTCGGCCTCAGAGGGGGGTCGACGTCGCTGACCCCTCCGACCTGGACAGGGTGAAGGCCACGATACGAGGGTCCGACGAATACCGAGCGGGGGCCGGGATGCTGTGGGACGGCCTGACGGCGGTCGCGCTCACTGACGACGTCATCGAAAAGCGGGTCGCAGAGGGACTCGTCAGGGTGTCGGGTGGGGCGGTGGCGATCGCGGCCCCCGCGAGGGAGGGAAGGGAGGTGTGGCACCAGGTGGGCTTTCTCGGAGGGGACGCCGCAGCAGGGGTGAGGATAGCGAAGGACATCCTCTCGAAGTCTCGGGCCGACTGGAACCCCGTCTTCGTTCCCTCGGGGGCGATGGAGCGCGCCCTGAAGAAGGAAGGCATGAAGAAGGACACCACGATGGTCCTCTTCGAGAGACGCGCCAAGGGTTAAAACCCGCTCTCGGTCCGGCCGTACCATGGAAGGCAAAAGTGGCAAGGTCACTGTCCTGGGAGCGGGGCTCATGGGCCACGGGATAGCGCAGGTGGCGTCCCAGACGGGCGGGTACGAGGTGTCGCTCCTAGATGTCAACAAGGAGCTGGTCGACAGGGGAATGGGGATGATCCGCGCCAGCCTCGGGAAGTTCGTCGAGAAGGGGAAGCTGAGTAAGGAGGACTCCGAAGCGGCGCTCGCGAGGGTGAAGCCGACGACGGACCTACCTGAGGCGCTGAAGGGGACGCAGCTCGTCATCGAAGCCGCGACCGAAGATCCTAAGCTGAAGCTAGACCTCTACCGGCGCGTCTCTGAGGCGGCTCCGAAGGAGGCCGTACTGGCGTCCAACACCTCCTCGATCAGCATTACCCTTCTGGCCTCCGCCACGTCCCGGCCCGAGCGGGTTTGCGGGATGCACTTCTTCAACCCGCCACAGCTGATGCCCCTGGTGGAGATCATCCGGGGCAACAGGACGTCCGACGCCACGGTGTCGGCGGTCAAGGAAGCCTCCGCCAGGATGGGGAAGGAGACCGTCCTCTGCAAGAAGGACTCCCCGGGCTTCATAGTCAACCGGATACTCGTCCCGGCCCTGAACGAGGCCGTCTTCCTGGTACAGGAGGGGGTGGCGGACCCGGAGGACATCGACAAGGCGGTGAAGCTCGGCCTCAACTGGCCGATGGGCCCGCTGCAACTGCTCGACTACGTCGGGCTGGACACGACGTTCAACATCACCCAGGTTTTCATGCAGGAGTTCCAGGACTCCAAGTACCGCGCTTCGCCGATGCTCAGGGAGATGGTCAGGGCGGGCCTGAACGGGCGGAAGAGCGGAAGGGGGTTCTACGAGTGGGCGTCGGCCGGTTCCACTAAGACGAAGTGAGGACTGACCTAAGGTCGTCGGGGAACGGGACCGCCCTTCCGCCTTTCCCGATGAGGGCGTGGACGGTGTGCCCCTCGCAGAGCAGGGCCCCTTCGGGGAGCTTCGTTATCTCGTTCTCGAACCTGATGCTGCTCTTCCCTACGGAGGCAACCCGGGTCTTGACCAGGACCTCGTCGTCGAAGCGCGCGGACGCCCTGTAGTCGGCGTGCGCCTGGACGACAGGAATGTTCAGCCCCCTCGCCTGCCAGTCCCTGTAGGCCAGCCCGATGTCGCGTAGGAGCCCGATCCTCCCCACCTCCATCCACGTGAAGTACTTCGCGTAGTACACCACCTGCATCGTGTCAGTCTCCTCGAACCTGACCCTGAGCTTCTGCTCGTGCCACCGGCCCATTGCCGCGTGGCCTCCGTACGCCCCTAATAACGTGGGGCCCCTGACGGCCGGGCCAAGAAGGCGAGTGGATATGGTAGCTTTTTCTATGCTCGCCGGACCCCCGGTGGCGTGCCTTACGAGACCATAGCGACGGCGAAGGAAGGCCCGCTCGGGTGCATAACCCTGAGCAGACCGGACGCGTTCAACGCACTAAACACGAAGATGGTCACGGAGCTGATCGGCGCCCTCGGCGAGTTCGAGAAGGACGACGAAGTTAGGTGCGTGGTGATAGCAGGGAGCGAGAGGGCCTTCTCCGCCGGCGCGGACATCAAAGAGATGTCGGACATGACTGCGGTGCAGATGACGATGACGGGGCACTTCTTCCCTCTTTGGGACAAGGTGGGAAGGTACCCGAAGCCCGTAGTCGGGGCGCTGAGCGGCTTCGTGCTGGGAGGAGGACTCGAACTGGCGATGAGCTGCGACGTGCTCGTCGCGTCAGAGACGACGCAGCTGGGGCAGCCCGAGATCGACATCGGCGTGATGCCGGGGGGCGGGGGGACCCAGAGGCTGACGAGGGCCGTCGGCAAGTACAAGGCGATGGAGATGATACTGACAGGGAAGAGGATAGGGGCTGAGGAGGCGAAGTCTCTGGGGCTGGTCAGCAGGGTCGTGCCGAAGGAGGCGTTCCTCGACGAGGCCAAGAAGATCGGACGGGAGATATCCGCGAAGTCCCCCGTCGCCGTCAGACTGGCCAAGATGGCGGTCAACAAGTCCTTTGAGATGGGGCTGAGCGACGGGCTCGACTTCGAGCGGGAACTCTTCTACCTTCTCTTCGCGTCGGAGGACAAGGCCGAGGGTATGAAGGCGTTCATGGAGAAGCGCAGGCCGGAGTTCAAGGGGAAGTAGTTTGCAGTACGAGACCGTGAAGGCTGAGGTGAAGAACGGGGTCATGTGGGTGACCCTCAACAGGCCGGACAAGCTGAACGCCTTCAACGAACAGATGGGGGCCGACCTCCTGGAGGCACTGAAGGAGGGGGAGAAGAACCCCGAAGCCAGGTGCCTCGTCATCACCGGCGAGGGGAGGGCGTTCTCGGTAGGCGAGGACCTGAACACGAACAAGGGGGTCTACGACAGCGGCAAGCCGATGGCGCTGGGGGAGGTGCTGAAACGGAAGTACAACCCCATCGTCCAGAGGATCAGGAAGATGGACAAGCCCGTCCTGGCTGGCATCAACGGGGTGACCGCGGGCGCTGGGCTCGGGTTGGCCCTCGCATGCGACCTTAGGGCGGCTTCGTCGAAGGCTACCTTCCACGAGGCGTTCATCAAGGTCGGGCTTGCCCCCGACTCCGGGACCAGCTTCTGGCTGACCAGGATACTGGGGCTCGCGAAGGCGATGGAGGTCGGGATGCTAGGAGAGCCGATAGACTCGACGGCGGCGCTCAACATGGGCCTGGTGAACTGGGTCTTCCCGGACGACAAGTTCCAGGAGGAGACCGCGCGCATCGCAGAGAGGCTCGCGAGGGGGCCTACCCGGGCGCTGGCCCTCACCAAAAGGGCGCTCAACAGGGCGATTGTCGTTGACATGGACTCGGCGCTCGAGTACGAAACGTACCTCCAGGACATCGCAGGGAGGTCCAGGGACCACGTGGAGGGCGTGAAGGCATTCTTCGAGAAGAGAGAAGCGGGGTTCACAGGGCAGTAGCGAGCCGGCCATGAACACCCGCGACGTGATGGGCCTGGCCCTAAGGATGGCCGGGATGAAGTCGGTCCCGCCCGACTCCGGCGTCTGGGTCGAGGGCAGCGGGATACGGAAGGTCATGTTCGCGATAGACGCGGGCCCCTCCGAGCTCCTGCTGGCGAAGGAGCTGGGCTACGACCTCGTGGTGGCCCACCATCCCGTCGGTCCCGCGAAGCTGGGCTTCGCCAGGGTGATCCAGAGGCACGTCCAGTTCATGACGGAGAAGGGGGTCCCGAGGAAGACGGCGGTGAAGGCGGCCTCCGAGCTCGCGGAGAGGGTGTCTGTCAGGTCTCACCCCGTGAACTACATGCACGAGGTCGACTTCGCGAGGGAGCTCGGGATGCCGTTCGTGAACATCCACCTCCCCATCGACCAGGTCACCAGGAACTCGCTGTTGTCGTCCATCGGCAGGATGGAACCCAGGACCGCGGGGCAGCTTGTCGACGGCCTGGAGAGGATCCGCGAGTTCAGGGAGGCGGAGACCAGGATAGAGCTGCAGATGGGCGAGAGGAGCGACCCTGTCGGGAAGTGGGTGCTGGTCTTCGCGGCGGGGACGAACGGCGGGTACCCGGTCGCGAAGGCCTACTTCGACCACGGGGTGAGGACGGTCATCTACCTACACGTGGACTACGACGAGCTCTCGAAGATCAGGAGGGACTGCAGGGGCAACCTCGTGGTGCTCGGGCACATGGCCGGCGACTCGATAGGGATCAACATGTTCCTGGACGAGTTGGAGGAGCTGGGAGCAGAGGTCGGGACGTTAGGGGTGATTGGACGCCCTGGGCACGGAGCCCAGCAAAGAAGAAAAGGGGCCTAGCTTCCGCGCGACCCTATGGCCGGAGAACCAGTCATCGTCGAGTCGTTGAGGACCCCGATCGGCAGGTACGGGGGGATCCTGCGATCCGTCAGGCCCGACGACCTGGCCGCGCTTACGATGAAAGAGGCCCTCGCGAGGGCTCGAATCGACCCTGGCTCGGTCGACGACGTCTACTTCGGCTGCTCCAACCAGGCCGGCGAGGACAAC
>JASHUK010000004.1 GCA_030040055.1 Nitrososphaerales archaeon
CCCGCCACATCGGCGGCGACTTCACCGGGTCGACCGACATCGCCTTCTCGAACTCACCGTAGTCGCCCCACTGCAGCATACGGTTGTGCCTCCGCTCGAACCCTATCGTCGAGCTCGCCTTGAACGAAAGGTTCCTGTTGCTCGCACAGTCCGAGCCCGCGTAGTGCGCGGGATAGACCTCGACATAGTCTGGGAGCGACTTCAGCCTCACCAGCGACTGGTGGGCCTCTCGAAGGGTCCCGTGTCCGTCCAAGTCGAGGCGGCCGACGTCGCCCACGAACAGCGAATCCCCCGTGAACACGCCCCATGGCTCACTCGCCCTCTTCTCGTCGATGTACAGGAATGACATGCTCTCCTTCGTGTGGCCGGGGGTCCTGATCGCCCTGAGCGTCGCCGCTCCGACTCCTATCTCGGAACCCTCGTCCACCGGCCTGAAACGAAATGACACCTCAGCCCCCGCCGGCATCACAAGCTCGGCGCCCCCCGCGAGCCTGGCGGCGAGCGTCCTAGCGCCGCTGACGTGGTCCGCGTGGATGTGGGTGTCGATGACGTGGGTGATGCGACAGCCTTCGGCGGCAGCCGCCGACATGTACTGGTCAACCTCTTGTGACGGGTCTACGACGGCCGCGACCCCGCTCCCCGGGCAGCAGACGAAGTAGCTCAGGCAGCTCGTGTCGCTCCGCGGAATGGAGCGTATGTATGGCAAGTCAGCCGCTCCCGGCCTGTGGTGTCGTCTGTCCCCTCAACCCTGCAGTTGACAGGGAATAATTACATATGATTAAACCTTTGCAGTCCCACCGAAGGGAACCCCGCGCCAAGTGGCGCGTCCCATGAGCCAGAGATCCGACCAAAGGGTCAGCATTCGCGTGTCGGGGCGCAACATGGAAGCCCATGCGGGTCCCAACGGCAGTAAGTCACTCTCGTATCCTGTGAAGAATCTCGACGAACCTGTCCGTCTTCCTCAGGCTGTCGAAGGCCGGGTCGACGCCCAGGTAGATTGTGAAGGCCCGCTCTTCGAAGGCCTTCTCAACCAGAGGGACTGCCGAGTCCTCGTCCCCCAGGGCAGCGTATATCGCCGCGAGGCCGTAGGCAGGCACGTACTCCTCCTCCCCGACCTTCTCGAGGTCCGTGAGGATCCTCCGCGCTTCCGCCGCCATCCCGGCCTTGGCGTAGATGTAGCCGAGGTCGTCCAAGATGAAGACGCTGCCCCCCGAGAGTTCGATGGCCCTCTTCGCCTCGACGATGGCGTCGTCGCACCTCCCCTGCTGCACGTACGTCTCGGCCAACCCCTTGTGGGCGATGGGGAACGCCGGGTCGACCTTCAAGGAGGCGCGGTACCGCTCCGCCGCCTCGTCGTACCGCCCGGCAAAGTACAGGTCCTTCGCCTCGTCGGTCAAGAGTATCATGGAAAGGGGGTCCAGCTCGACCGCCCTCCTCGCATGCACGAGGGCCTCGTCGAACTCCCCCCTGACGGCGTAGTGCGTCCCGCGCCACATGTGGGCGGTCGCATAGCTCGGGTTCAGTTCGAGCGCCTTGTCCAGCTCCATCGCGGACCTGGCCCAGTCGAAGCGATACTGCATGAGCATCTCGCCCACGGAAGCGTGTGCCTCCGCCAGGGCCCCGTCGAGAGAGAGCGCCTTCTCGGCGAACTCCATCGCTATGGGATAGGTCACGCTCGGCCTTCTGTAGCAGTAGTAGCCGAGTATGCTGTAGCAGTCGGCGAGGCCCGCGTAGGCTGGTGCGTACCCTGGGTCCCTCCCGGCCGCTTCCTCGAAGTACTTGATGGCCCTGTTCAGGTCCCTCTCGGACCTCTTGTCCCAGAACTGCCTCCCCTTGAGACAAAGCGTGTGAGCCTCCGCGTTCGCCGCCCCCCCGGTCCGAGGGGCGGGGCCCGCCCCCACGCCGAACTTCTGCTCGAGCGCCCGCGCGACCTGCCCCGCGATCTCCGTCTGGACCGAAAATACGTCGGCGAACTGCCTGTCGTACGTGCCGTCCCAGAGGCGCTCTTCGCTCTCGGCGTCCACAAGCTTCACGGTTATCCTGACCTTGTCGTTTGACTTCCTGACGCTGCCCTCGATGAGCGATCCGACCTTCAGGTCCCTCCCGATCTGGTTGGTCGGGACCTTCTCGCCCTTGTAGCGCATGACAGAGGTCCGGGCGATGACCCGAAGGCCGACCACCCTGGACAGGGTGGTGATGAGCTCGTCGGTCATGCCGTCCGCGAAGTACTCGTCTCCGGCGTCCGGGCTCATGTTCGCGAACGGAAGGACGGCCACCCTGCTCCTTTCGAGGGTCTGGTCGCCTGCACCCCGGCGCTCCCAGGGGAGGACCACTGCGAAGACCTCCACCGGGTCCTCCACGTTCTTCAGCTCCCTCCTGCCCATGCTCACCATGGGGAACTCGAGCTTGTTCTTCACCTGGTCGTGGACCTGCTCGCTGATGCAGATGCCCCCGGGCGAGGCGAGCGGCTCGATCCTCGACGCCACGTTGACCGCGTCGCCATAGACGTCGCTCTCGCTCCGGATGACGTCCCCCAGGTGAATCCCCACCCGCAGCTGTATCCCGCCTGAGGGACGGCTCTGGTTAAGCTCGTGGAGGGACTGCTGCACGTCATAGGCGCACCTCACGGCTTCGAGTGCGCTGCCGAACTCGACCAGGAACGCGTCTCCTATCGTCTTTACCTCCCTCCCGCCGTGCTTCGGAAAGAACGGGCGCAGGAGAGCCCGGTGCTCCTCGAGGAGCTTCATGGCGAGCGCCTCGTCTCTCTGGGTGAGGGCAGTGTATCCTGCGATGTCCGTGAACATGATGGCTGCCAGCCTTCGCTCGTTCTCTGCCAATGGGTGACCTCGGGGAGAGGGCGCATGCTCTAAAAGCGTGCGCAAGTGCGGGCCTCCGAACCCTCTCCAAGGCGACTCCTTATAGCAAGGCTTGGGGCTTTCAGGGAAGGCGCCTTTGTTGGGAGTCACGATTGTCTATCCCGCCGTGGGGGCCGCGGCCGTCGTTTCGTTTGTCGTCGGTGTCATCTGGTACGCTCCACCCCTGTTGGGAAAGTACTGGATAGAGAAAGGCAAGCAGGGCAACACCGCCAGGGCGGGTCTTGGGAGGACCCTTGGAAGTGCCGTCGCGTCTTCGTTGCTGACTGCCCTCGCATTGGAGGTCATTCTCGTGGGCCTTCAACTGTCCACCTGGTCTTCGGCCCTCGAACTCGCGGCTCTCGTATGGACAGGATTCTACTTTACGAAGGAGTTCACATCGATGATATCGGGCGACAAGACGGTGAAGGTGTTTGCCAGCATCGCCCTGCATGACGCCGTAATGCTCTTTCTCATGGTGGCGGTCCTCGTCGCGCTGAACTGACGCTGAACGGCCTCCTTGCCCCGGGATGCCGGCGCCGGAGACGGCGTCCGACAGCTTGAATGAGCGGGGCCGCCTTGAGGGGGGCGATGGCCGGGCGCTCCGCGAAGGCCGGACCGGAGACATCGAGGGTTCTGTTCGAAAACGACAGGGTGCGCTTCGTCGAGCTCAAGTAGAGAACCCGCGCCGTGGAGTTGAGTGGGCGCGGGGAGGCGGTTCTGCTGCCACGGAGTTCCGCTGTCACGCCCAACCCTTATACGCCGGGAAAGGTCGCGGCTCGCGAAAGCTTGCAAAGAGCTTCATCCGCAAAGTACCTTCTCATACCAATCGCGGCGACGCTACTCATCCTGTCTTCAGCCGCCCCGGCAACATATGCGGCCGGCGCTCGTCCGATACGGGTGGCCTTCGGAGGCGCGTGCACAACGGTGAACAGAGAGAACGGGGCGCAGTTGCTCGTGGGTGCGGTCCTCAGCGGGGAGGTTCCCGTCGGCGCGCCTCCAGGTCCGATCCAAGTCACAGGCTATGCCTTGGTCGTGATCGAGACAAGCCCAGTCGCGTCAGCCGTCGTCTCCATCTCGGGAGTCCTGACCCTGCCTTCCGGCGGGAGCCCAGGCTACACGCTCGACTTCCATCTGCTTGGGACTGTGACCTCGCCCGCGTCGGGTGGGAACCTGGGCCCGGGGTCGATGGTCTTCGCGAGCTTCACGAACCCAGGGCCCGTCAGCTTCGCGGTGACCAACCAGGGAGCGGTACAGATCTGCTCATCCGCGATGAGCAGCGGCTTCGTCGGTATAGGCTAGAACGCGTGTTGTAGGGCACAAGCCCCGTTGGCGGGCAAGCAGGTGAGCCAGCATCTGGGACGTTGGTTCAGTAGTCCGGAACGACCGGGATCGTTTTGGCGCTGGAAGTGGGTCCGGAGATGCAGTACGAACCGTATCTCAACGGCTGTCCGGCGGGACACTCCGCAAAGAAGGCAACGTCCCCGGGACCGCAGACGATGTGGTATGTTTATCTCCGGTTCGCGTCAATCCAGGGAGATTGGCATCTAGCGGGGTCCCCGACCTAGACAAGCTGATGACCAACGGGTACCCGGACAAGACGGCCGTCCTCGTCGTGGGTCCGCCCGGGATAGGAAAGGAGGCGCTAGGCTACTGGTTCACCCAGTCCGGGCTCGCACAGGGGGACTTCTGCCTCTACGTCTCCAGGCTCTCCGAAGGAGATTCTTCAGGACGCCAAGGGTTTCGGGATCGAGATGCAGCAACGCGTCCCCCTCTGGTTTACAAGCGATGGAGGGCAGCTCAGGTTTGACGTCAGCGACCTGGCTGGCCTGTCCTTCAACATCAAGGAGAGACTGAAGCAAAACGCGGACAGGAGGATCCGCGTCGTCACCGACGTTCTCTCGCCGCTTCTGATGCTCAATCAGCCTGACACGATCTACAAGTTCCTGGTCCAGCTCCTCGACGACGTCAAGAGGTACGACGCGGTTCTGTTGGCCACGCTAGAGGAAGGCATGCACAAGCCCGAGGTTCTCGCTGCGATGCAGCAGCTCTTCGACGGCGTCGTGGAAATGAGACTATACGAGGAGGGCCTGAAGGTATTGCCCCTGCTTCGCATCAGGAAGATGAGAGGAGTGCCCCCGCATCCCGGGTACTTCAGTTTCGCCCTGACAAAGGGTGGGATGGAGGTGAGCGCCTATGCCAGATAGCGTCGAATTGGTGGTCGCCGTCACTGTCGCCGAGGTAATTCCCGGGGCGATCGCCCTATTCGGGGCGTACTGGGCCTTCAGCGTTAGACGCGCCCTTGCGGGCAGGATGTACAGGAACCACGCTCTGTGGCTGGGCATCCTGGGAGTCCTGACCGCGACGGTGGGGGTGCTGACCTACAGCACGAACTCCTTCGTCAACGACGGCATCGCGGCATTCTACTCGGCCCTCTACATCCTTGTCTTTGCCTTCATCGACACCACCATTCCGGTGGTCCGTCGATCGGACCCCCTGCTCCGTAGCATCCTGCGGTGGGACAGACTCAGGGTCGGACTGTGGTGCGATGCCGCGGTCCTGTCAGTCGCCAGCTACCTTCTCTACGCTTACTACTACAACGGCGTCTACAGCTCCTTGACGGGCGTCGTCTACTTTCTGGCCGCAGGGAGCACTTTCGGCGTGTCGGGGGCTGCGCTGATAGTCGGCGCGAGAAGGTCGCAGGACCGGGTGCTAAGGTCGAGTCTGAAGTGGTTGGGACTCTCCCTGCTTTCCTGGGTGCTGGTCTTTCTTGCCAGCGCCGTCGAGTCGTCTGTCCTTCCTAACCTGACAGAGTTCGAATACTTCTACTCGTATTACACCCTCCCCTACGGGGCACTGGCCATACTCGCGACCTATTCGCTTTACAGGAGCACGAGGTCTCTGGTCCCGATGAACCGGATTTCGCTGGAGCCATGAGGCCGCGGTCGGCTGGAGTCTGGTTGCCTTGCTTGACCGAGCATATTGCGAGTCACTTCCAGAC
>JASHUK010000176.1 GCA_030040055.1 Nitrososphaerales archaeon
GACCGCCCGCTAGAGCTCGTACACGACGCCGGGGACCTTGGGGAACGGCTGCACCTCCCCTACGTGCCTCGAGCCAACGACCCAGCTGACGAGCCTCTCGACTCCTATCCCACCACCGGCGGAGGGACGGAGCCGCCCTTCCCTGGCGAGCCTCAGGATGAGGGCGTAGTTCTCCTTGCGCACTCCGTCCCTCGCCATCTTCGAAGCCATCCTGGAGTATTCCCACTCGCGCCTCGCCCCCGAGAGTATCTCTCCTCTCTCCGGAACGAACAGGTCGTAGTTGTCCCACTTCCCCGTGGCCGGGTCCTCGAAGTCGTAGAACTCGCGCGGGATGTTCGTCACCCACACCGGGTTCCTGATGGCGCCCGGCAGCTCGTGCTCCCAGCCTTCCCCGTACCTGTCGACGAGGGTCTCCCTGTCGTATGCCCTGAACGGGGTTTCGGGGACCTTGACTCCCCTCAGCCTCCCCAGGGACTCGAGCTCCGCGCGCGCGCTCTTCTGCAGGTCCCGGACCAGCCCCGAGACCGCGGACTCCACCAGGGTCCTGACCGACCCCGAGCTGGCGTCCCTGACCTCGAAGTCCAGCTGGGTGAACTCGTACGAGTGCCAGCCTGTGGCCCTCCTCTCCCTCTTCTCGATCCTGACGTTCGGCGAGAGGACGAAGAGCTTCGGATATGCGGTCGAGCATGCGACGAGCTTGTGGATTATCATGCTCTGCGTCGTCCGGACGGTCTCGCCGTAGATGTCTGTCTCGACCCTCTTCTCTATCGACGCTCCCGGGTCGGGCCACAGCGGGTCGGTGGACTTCGAGAGCACGACGGGGAGAAGCCATTCGAAGCCCCTCGCCGCTAACGTACCGGTCAGGTACAGCAGGGTCCGCGTGGATACGCCAGCGATGCTGCGCTTCCTCGTCAGTTCCTTCCCGGTCAGCGACTCCAGCGGCCTCGGCGTCCTCATCAAAGCCTTCTGTTCCATCTCCCGCCGTGTTATTGGGCGCTGTAAAGTATAAACACTATGACGGAAATATGGGCACTCTGCCGGAAGATAACCCATATTAGTTCGTATAATGCAGCATTCTGCCAGAATTTGCTCGACGAGCGCGACTGGGAGATTCTGGGGGAGCTCATGCAGGACGGAAGGAAGTCCGCGATCGAGATTTCCGAGTCGTTGGGGATTCCCCGGGCCACCGTGCAGGAGCGGCTGAGGAGGCTGGTGAGCACGGGGGTCATCAGGAGGTTCGCGGCCATACCCGACTACGCCAAGATAGGGAAGCAGGTGACGGCGTACGTGTACGTCTCGTTCGGGGGCGAGCAGAACGTGTCACAGAGGAACCTGGCGGAGCAGGTGGCGAAGATCCCCGGAGTCTACGAGGTGTCGGTGGTCTCGGGGGACTGGGACATCATGCTGAAGGTGCGGGCGGGGTCCGTCGAGCAGGTCGGGGGGTTCGTCGTAGACAGACTGAGGGCGATCAAGGGGGTGCAGAAGACCTACACTTCGGTCGTCTTCCAGACAATCAAGGAGAGTTTCTGAGCCCAACTCTGTGCCCAACGAAGCTTATTGGTACAGTCGTAAATAATCCTCTGACAGCTCACTCAGCCAGATGAGTCCAGGAAAACGGTACCGGCGGCGGGGGGCCGCCCTAGTTCGGTTGCGAGTTTGCCTCGCATTTGCGCTGGTCGGCTTGCTCATCGTAATATTCGCCCCGGTGCTGTACACATCGGACCTTTCGCCCTGTAAGTCATACGCTGGGGATGATTGCGGGTTCTTGGTCAACCCGGCCGGTTTGGAGTGACTGACGACTGTATTCGGCTGGGGAGCGGTATATGCCTTCGACGGGGGTTAGGGGGACGACGGACTCCAAGTGGAGTCGTAGGCTCAATGAATAGGCGCCAAGTCACCACTCTGGCTACAGTGATTGCCTTGACCATTGGTTTCACACTTGTGCCGCTCGTTGGGAGGTCGGGAAGGCTCGTGACTCACGCAAACTACACAATCTGGCATGCACGCGTCTCTCTGTCGGTGGTTGCCTTCGGATGCGGGCTTGTGTACGATAACATCTCCCATACCTATATGGCTTCCTTCACTCTCAATAAGACGTACGGGTTGTCCTTCGTCTGCAAACTGTAGGCAAAGTGACGCTGAAAGACAAGCCGTTCTGACGCGGGGTTCGCGACGCGCTCCTGGAACCTTTGTCGACAGCGTCGTCGGGCACGACTCGGGCTAGCCAATTCCTCACCCACCAGACGCAATATGTGCGCCGTGTCATGCTTGGACAGCCAAGCGCGGCAGGAATCCAGCCCGTGGAGGGGAAATCGGCGAGCCGGCCGGATTGGGCCGGCCGAAGACACACCGTCGCCCCCGCCCGGATTGTCCAACAGAGTGAGCCGAGACGGTAGGGTCGGCCGAAAGCCGGCGTTTCCGGAAGCCTCTGGGAGCCTCGCACCTAGCCGGGACGCCATTCCGCCCGAAAAAGCCCCGTTTCGAGCCGCGATTAGCGCGCTTAAATATCAACTCGGGCGAATCAGGCGCGAGGGAACCCGCAGTTGGTAACAGGCTACTGCGTATACGAGAAGAAAAAGAACAGGGAGATCAAGAATCCCAAGCAAATCAAACTGAAGAACGGGCGCCCTGCCGTGAAGGGGACGTGCGCGTCCTGCGGCAAGCCCATCTTCAGGATTGGCAAGCTGAAGTAATTCCTATCTCCCGTTCCCTTTATTTTATCTGACACGGCCGGCGGCCCCCTGGCGATGACCCTCGTCCTCCGCAACTCCATGGGGCGGCGGCTCCAGCCCTTCCGCTCCATCAAGAAGGGGGAGGTCAAGATGTACACCTGCGGGCCGACGGTCTGGAACTACGCCCATATCGGGAACTTTCGGACCTTCGTGTTCGAGGACGTGCTCCGACGGTACCTGAAGTTCAAGGGGTACAAGGTCGTCCAGGTGATGAACATCACCGACGTGGAGGACAAGATAATCAAGGGGATGAAGTCTTCCGGCATGACCAGGAAAGAACTCTGCGACTTCTACGAGAAGGCCTTCTTCGACGACATCGCGACGCTGGGGATGGAGAGGGCCGAGCACTACCCGAGGGCCACCGAGCACATCTCGGAGATGGTCGCGCTCGTGAAGACGCTGATGCGGAAGGGATACGCGTACAAGGCGAAAGACGACTCTGTCTACTTCGCCGTCTCGAAGTTCCCCGGCTACGGGAAGCTGTCCGGGATCAAGGCGGGCGAGCTGAAGGCGGGGGCGCGCGTGGCGCAGGACCACTACGAGAAGGAGCAAGCCAACGACTTCGCTCTTTGGAAGGCGTGGGACCCGGACGACGGGGACGTCTACTGGGAGACCGAGCTGGGGAAGGGGAGGCCCGGCTGGCACATCGAGTGCTCGGCGATGTCAATGAGATACCTCGGGGAGTCCTTCGACATCCACACCGGGGGGATAGACAACAGGTTCCCCCACCACGAGAACGAGATCGCCCAGTCGGAGGCGGCGACGGGAAAGAAGTTCGTCCGCTACTGGCTCCACTCGGAACCCCTCAACATCGAGGGGGAGGAGATGCACAAGTCTGTAGGCAACGTGGTCTACCTGAGGGACCTGCTCAAGGAGGGATGGGACCCGCTCGTCATCAGGACTTTCCTGGTCTCCTCGAGGTACAGGGAGCCCGTCAGCCTCACGAAGCCGGCGCTCGCGCAGGCGAGGTCCCAGCAGGAGCGCCTGCAGGAGCTGGCCTTCAGGTTGCGGTCGGTGAAGGGGGAGGGCGTCAGTCGGGGGCTTGGAAGGAGGATGCTCGGGGAGTTCACGAAGGCCATGGACGAGGACCTCAATACCTCGGTCGCCCTCGCTGCCCTGCTGAGGGCGGCCAAGGAGGCGAACGCGCTTATCGACACGGAGAGCCTGGGGACGGCGGACGCGAGCGAGCTCCTAGCGGCTCTGGAGGCCGCGAACTCGGTCCTCGGGGTCCTGAAGTTCGGCGAGGAGAGGCTCCCGGAGGAGCTCGAGAGGCTCGTGACGGAGAGGGAGGAGGCGAGGAGGAAGGGAGACTTCGCCGCCGCCGACAGGATCAGGTCGAGGCTCCTTTCCGAAGGGGTGGTGCTGGAGGACACGAAGGAGGGGACGGTGTGGAAGCGGGCCAGGCCGGGTTAACTGGGCGCGGCCACAAGGTCAATTCCGGTTAGTCCTCCCGATATTATCCGCCGCGGGCGCTTTCGGCGGGGATGGTCGCCGCCCAGGAAGCCCTGCCGGGGAGGACGCAGCAGCTCCGCTCCTCGATGCTGAGGCGCCCCCTGGAGCTATTGTCGGGGGGGTGCAGGCTGCTGGTCGAGCCCGACGGGTCGGTCCGCTGGCTGGAGTCGCTCAGAGAGCGGCGCCTCCTGTTCGGGAGGGAGCAGGTGTGGTTCTACAAGGTGCAGGCCGGGGTCACGGTCCAGGCGCAGAAGCCCGACTGGAGCCTGAGGGTCCAGCCGAGGTCGGCGTCCATGTCGGCGCGGGTCTTCGACTCGGTCGAGGCGGCCCAGACCGTCGAGTTCCTCGACTCGGCAAAGGAAGGCTACACCCGGACGGTCAAGGTGAGGAACCTGGGGACGACCTCCGCCAAGGTCAGGATCCTGGCGGTGTGGGACCCGACCGCCGCCCAGTTCAGGGACAGGACGTTCCCTTGGGGCTCGCTCGGGGTCAACGCTTTCAACAGGGGGAGCCACGTCGCCATGGACGAGGCGTCGGACCCGCCCTCCGCGAGGGTTGTGGGGGCGGTCCCCCAGCCGCTGCGCTTCTACATGACGTCGGACCGCTCGCGGGCTTCGGACTCGGTCCAAGCCGGGGAGGTCCCGGAGGCGACGGCGGGGGTGACCGGGCAGGCCCTGGTCATCTCGGTCCACGAGACCGACGTCCAGCCGCAGGAGACGAAGCTCTTCACTTTCGCGTCCGTCTACGACCCAGCCAAGCTGGAGGACGCGCTTGCGGAGTTCGCTCGGGTCCAGCAGGGTCCGCGGCCTCGCGCCGACCCTCCTAGGACCTTCAGCTGCTCGAGCGCCCCCGTGGGAAAGGCGTTCGCGTGGGCGCGGGCGGCTCTGGAAGGGGCCCCCACGGTCCGGGACTCGCTCGACCTCTGCGAGGCGCTCCACGGGCTCCAGTACGTCGACCCCGTCGCCGCCCAGAGGGGGATGCAGGCTGCCCGGCTCAGGGCGAGGAAGGACGGCTCGGTCCCCCACTCGCTCGACCCCACGGCTCCGGGGGTCCTCGAAACCGCAGTGCTTCTCTCCTCCTCGTCTCAGAACCTCCTCCTGTCAGGTGACAAGAAGGCGGCGAGGGGGGCGTACCCCTACGTCAGGAAGGCCGCCGAGTTCCTGATGCAGGCTTCCGCCGACTCTGCGGTCAGGCTCGACCCCTGCCTCCCCCAGGGATGGAGGAGGCGGCTCGGCAAGGGGTATCCGACCGGGGAGATCCCCGAGGTCTCGCTCGCGGTGGCGTCGGCGCTCTCGGCCGCGTCCCAGGTGGCAAGGGTCGTCTCGAAGTCGCAGGACGCCGCGAAGTTCAGGGAGAGGGCGGACATGATCTCGGACGGCGTGAAGAAGCGGCTGACCGACGACCGCGGCATGCTCGCGCTCTGCCTCGACTCCACGGGGAAGCTGAACTCGGAGGAGACGATCGACGTCGCCGTCGCCTGCTATCGGTGGCTCCCCCAGGGAGGGGAGCCCAAGTTCGCCGCGCACCGCCTCCTCGAGAAGGACTTCGAGACCGGCTACGGCCCGCGCACGGTCCCCATCTCTAACCGGACGTTCTTCAACGGGACCTATGGTGACGGCCAGCTCGGGGGACTCTGGACGAGGGCCGCCCTGGCCCATGCGATCCTGTGCTACCATGCGGGGCTAGCGGGGACGGGGAGCCTGTCGCTGGAGAGAGTGGCGAGGCTGGTCTCCGAGGAGGGCGTGAGGCTCGGAGCGGCGCCCGGAGAGTTCCCGGAGTGGGTCGACGTCGAGGGGAGGGAGAGCCACGGCGACGGGACGGACCGGGTGGCGGCCGCCCGCTTCGTCGAGGCGATAGTCGAGGGGGAGATGGGGTTCTCCCTGACGCCGAGCGGGGGGGCGTTCTCGCCCGCCCAGACCTCCAGCCTCAGGTGGCTCGCCGGGACCTTCTGGGCCGGGTCGAAGGCCACGGTCTTCGTGGGGCGCTCTTCGGGGAAGGTGACCGTGTTCGCAGCGGGAGTCAAGCAGCCCCCTAGGGTAGGGACGGTACTCTCGAACGCCGAGTTCCTGCCGACCCAGCAGAGGGACGTCTCCGCGGTATCCTTCAGCGGGCCGGGACAGGTGATATGCGTCGGGAACGCGTCGGCCGCTCGGCAGCAGACCGGGGTCTCCTTCGCGCCCAGGTCGGAGGACCTCTCAAAGAAGCTGACCGCGTCTCTGGACGAGTTCGACCCCGCGAAGGAGACCTGGTCGAAGGTCGGGTCGCTCAAGGTGGCCCCGAGCATGGGGTTCGACGTGG
>JASHUK010000177.1 GCA_030040055.1 Nitrososphaerales archaeon
CGGCGACACCCACGAGGAGAAGACGATCAACGGCGTAGGACACTTGGTAGAAGACACTAATGCATTCAACAACAACAAGGACATGCAAGGCGCCGAAATGAACACAACAGTGTTTAATGACCTGAGCAACCCGTCTACCTGTGGAACTCACTGCTGGGCTTGGGTAGATTGGCTAGGGGTGAGCAACTACCTCTGGATAGGTAGTCTTCCTAGCGACGCATTCTTCTTTCAGGTAGAGCTCACCTATTGGGGCGGAAACATTGGTGAACCGAGTAATTGCGGTTCTAACTCATACTCGAGTGACTGCGTCTTCTTTCAGTACGTGCTGGACAATGGCTCACTGATGACCTACACTCCGAACGTCGGCGGCTGGAGTCTCGGCTCCGCAGTCACCTTCGAGTGGCCCTCGCCTACGGCTAACTGCACGCCTGAAGGTGGTGTAAGCGGTGCCGAAGACTGGGTAGTCGTACTAAAGGTCACCGACCACGCAACAGGACAGTCCGCGAGCTACGACGAGTGTTTCCCGACCAATCCATACGCTGAATTTCTAGAGGAAAGACCAGAGGTCAATGGCGTCTTGGGAAACGAGCCCGAGTTTGGCACTCACGACTTCTCTGCATCGCTTATCAACGACTTGGGCAGTAAGATAGCGTTGAACTCCGGCTCTGCCACCTGGCAGATAAACATGTGGAACTCACAAGAGACGTCAGAGTTAGTGTCAACCACGGTTCTTAGTAATGGAGCAACAAGCAGCACATGGAGCGATAGCTGGATAGCTAGCTAGTAGTGCGGTTCAGAAACCTTTCCCCAATGCAAGTCTAAGATGTCCGCCTCCCCTGGACAGGTCTCTCTGCTCAGAACCCTTTTTGAACCGGCCCACCCGGACGACCGCGTGACTTGGGCTGAGGTCGTGGGGCTCCTCGCCGGTCTGCTGGTCGCCCTCGGCCTGGTTCCTCAGGTCTATAGGGTGTGGTCTCTGAAGGACGCTCAAGAAATCAGCCTCTCGTTCAACCTGCTTTCCCTGATCGGGACAATTCTGTGGCTGGCCTATGGATTGCTTCTTCACCTTCTGTCAGTGATTGTCTGGAACGGGGTGAACGTGGTTCTGCTCGTCATGCTCCTTGTCGTGAAACTGATGTATGGGATGCCCGGAGGCATACGTGAGCACGTCGAACAGACAAGCGAAGACGAAAAACGGGGGCGATCAGAGCACTCCAGTCAAACTCGTCTAAGCCGAACCACCCATGCGAACCTCCCCCCGCAGAAGCGTTGGCCGCTTGGAACCCGTTTCCAACACTAGGGTTATTCGCACGGCCGTCGCCCTCTGTGGGCTAGGTGCCCCGAGTAGTGGAAAGGAACCGGATCGTCTTTGTGGTAGCCATTGTCTTGGTCTCGCTGGCCACAGCGCTCTGCGCGCCGGCCCTATTCCCGGCCGTCGCCGATGTCAATTCCCACTCCGTGCAGCTGAATGCTGGTAATGGGAAGGCGCTGTTCACGGTCATAGCTTGGGTCAAGAACGAGTCCACAATCTCATGGACCGGTCTGGACTTGAGCGGCGAATTTGCGAATCATACGATGTTCTCCGCGGTTGGGTGTCGCGTTCCTGCGGGACTCGTGCCCGCAGATGGCTCCAACTCCTCCACCGGGATCCTCTCCCTCGCCCCTCCGCCTGGCCCAGGTTACGCTCTTCTGATCTACAGAGTCCTCCCACAGGACTGCCAACTGGTCTTAACCGGCAAGTGACAGGGGGTAGGACGGACAAAAGTGAACAAGACAAGAAGCTTGGCCATAGCTACCGCAGTTCTTGCCGCATCCATCGTAGTAGCCGCCCTGAAGCTGCTACAGCCTGCATCGCTGAGCATCAATATATTTTCGGGTAACGGGACGAAGACGGTCACGTCAGTCCCAGGGTTGTACACAATCGACGACATGCTGACGGTCTCCGGCGCGATGCTAATTGCGGGCTTAAGTTCGTCCTTCCTGCTCTTCTATCAGGGCGGCGAGGCCCAAGACTCTCTCGGGAGTGTGGTGCTCGACGAGCGCAAGGCCCGATGGCAGGAGTTGTCCAAGACGTTGAAGGACGACGAAGTGAAGGTGTACCAGGTCGTCCTAGACGGAGGCGGCCTGATGAGCCAGGGCGAACTGGTGACGAAATCCGGCCTTTCCAAGGCAACCGTCAGCAGAACCCTGGACCTTTTGGAGAGCAAGGGCCTGGTAGAGAAGCGAAGGAGAGGAATGGGCAACGTCGTGTTCCTAAAGTAGCTGCGGAAAGCGTACGTTCTTCCCGTATCTAGGCAGACCGAGGTGGAGTGTTTTCCTAACTGAACGAATCACGACCCGCTATGAAAGTTCTATTGCGGCTCCACTCTTGCCGGGTCTGAGATGCTGAGTTCGGCGAGCCGTAGTACCTATAGACAAGAAGATAACCCACTCTCCCATGAAGGACGCGGACGGGCGGAATGCCTCTGGTGAACGCGAAAGTCAAGGGACATCGTCAGACGCCGAAGGCAGGCACAGTCATCTCCTTATCGATATATATTCCCTTGTCTGGCTCACCCTCTATTGAGGCTCGCGCGCACACTCTTCCGTAGGACGCCTCTAAGCGTGGCTTTCATCGTGATTCTTTCGGTTTCCGCCTTCGCGATAGTGGCTGCGCCGCTTCTGCCGAAGGCGAACGCCTCGACGCAATCAGCCGTCTCCCCGGTCGCCGGGCCAGGAAATCTGGCCGAATGCCCGAGTCAGACCGGAACTGACCTCAGCACCGGCACCAACGGCGAGGGCATGCAAGATGGTACGCCGCCAGTGACCGAGACCTCGTGGTATTTTGTGTCTGGGCCCGGCGGCACGGGGACGACGCCCGCTGCGGCGACGAGCACAGCGGCGTACGGTATCGGGAACCTAGGTGGCCGCATCCAGTGGATATCTTATCCAGGAGACTCGGAGAATAGTCCCGGAGGAGTGTACAACTACACGGTGCTATTCTCGGCTGACAACGAGCTTCCAGGGACCTTTAAGCTGTACAACTTCAGTGCTGACAATAGTGTAGAGCTGACTCTGACGGGACCCGCTCCCAGCAAGACCGTCCTTGGGCAGTGGAAGAGCGGAAGCTATCCTTCTGGGTCATTCAGTCAACCTACGGACTTCAAGACCTGGTGGTCTCCACCAAGTGCGGATGTCGCGCCGACGACTGGTACTACGGTATCTGTCACCGCGGCAGGCACGTACACACTTACCGCCACAGTAGACAACGGCGACCCCAGCCTAACCGCCTTGGCGGTGTATGCGGTCTTCTGCCAGCCTAACTCACCGACGCTCACAACCAACCTGTCCGCTTCTGCTATCATGGCTTCTGGATACATAACCGACTCCGCAACTCTGGCTGGGGCGTCAGCTAACGCCGGTGGGACAGTGACGTATCGGATTTACCCTGGCATATGCACCAACTGCGGTCCGGGCGGAACCTACCTAGATCTCGGCACCCAGCCCGGCAGCAACGACTGCGCCTCGGGTTTTTCCCTTATCACTGTGAACGTTGTCGACGGCGTCGTCCCCGACCTCCCTTCGAGGCTGTACTTTTCGGAGCCAGCCGTCTACAGCATTGAGGCGTACTATTCCGGCGACGCGAACAACAGCGCCGCTACAAGTCCTTGCGAGATAGTAAACGTCATGGGTTCGCCAGGGCTCTTCACTACCCTGTTACCTGGAAGCAACGTCTTTGCCGGAACCAAAGTGACGGACTCCGCCATCCTGGTCAACGCAACGTCGAACGCCGGGGGCAGGGTCCAGTATGAGAGATTCAACGGCGCGTCCTGCTCCGGACATGCGACGAACGTCGGTCCTTCCGTAACGGTGACAAACGGAGTCGTTCCGGACTCCGGTGGGATAACCTACACTGCGACGGGCACCTACAGCTGGGAGGCCGTCTATACCGGCGACGCCAACAATGCTGCAGCGACAAGCCCGTGTGAGACGCTCACAGTGCTGCCCACTCCTGCCTCTGTCTTCCAGGTGAAGTTCGTGTGCAATTCGGCGAGCACGACCACAAACGCATCCAGCATCGGACTCGAGCCGGGCTACTATGACACTCTGATAAACATCCACAACCCCAGCTTCTCGGCATCTAGCCTAACAATCGTCGAAAAGTTCGTGCTGTCGACGCCGCAGAATGCATCTCTCGGCTCCACGCCGGCCAGCCAAGACGTGCCAGCCAATCCCACGCCTTACGTAGACAGGGAGGTGACGTTAGGACCAGACGCGGCGGTGCAAATCAACTGCGCGCAAATCCTAGCCTACCTCGGCGTCAACGGTAGTGCGGCGGACGGCTTCGTTGTGATTTACTCGCCGCAGAAGACGACGAGTGCGGCGAACGCGGATGTGTGGGTGGGCTACTCGGCGGCCGACTCGAGTTACAACGTGGCCTCCATCCAGATGACGCAGGTCACGTCGACAGCTTACGTCAAGTAGCAGTTCCGCGCCCTTCGTGGTATCCGCGCTGTATGGAGCCTAGCCAGTCCTCGCCAGCGGGTTCTTATCTCCCAGATTCTGGAGAAACATGTGAATCAGGAGGCGGTAGCGAGGGAGTTCCCTGTCAAGAAGAGGACCGCCTACCTGAACAACGCAAGCTACACTCCGATGTTCGACTCCGCCATCTCTGAAGCGACCAGGCGGCTGCGCGAGTTCTCCGAAACTGGCCCCAACGACGCCTTCTACCTGGAGTACAAGGCCGGCGCCAACGTCGCCCGAGAGAGGCTCTCGTCGCTCCTCAACGCCAGGCCGGAGGGATTCGTCTTCGCCGAGAGCGCGACCCAGAGCATCAATCTGGTGGCCAACGGGATCAGGCTTGCCAAGGGGGACACGATAGTCACGAGAGGAGGCCCGACCACCGAGCATCCGTCTGACTATCTTCCCTGGCTTTACTACGCGAAGGTGAAGGGCGCAACAATCCGCGACGTCCCCGTCGACGCCTCCGGGGTACCCGACCTCTCTGCGTTCGACTCGGAGGTCAAGGGCTCGAAGGCGAAGCTCGTCGTCACCAGCCACGTCCTGTACAACCTCGGGACCGTGGAGCCGGCTCAGGAGATGTGCAGGATCGCGCACGAAAGGGGGGCCGCCTTCTTCCTGGACGTTTCACAGTCGGCGGGGAACGTCCCCGTCGACCTAGGCCATATCGGGTGCGACTTCGCCGCCGGGACCGCATCGAAGTGGCTCTGCGGGCCGCTGGGTGTCGGGTACCTCTACTGCAGGGACGCGGAAGCGGCGTCGAAGCTAGAGCCGCTGAACTTCGGGGCGAACGCGACGGAGTACGTTGACAACATGAACTACAAGGTCCTCGCCGGAGCGGCGAGGCTGCAAGAGGGTTTCAGGAACTGGGCCTACATCTACGCCTTCGCCGCAGCGATAGGCGCCTGGAGCGCCTTCGGAGCCGCGGAGATCCGCCAAAGAGGGATGGCACTTGCGAAGGAGGTCGTCGATGGCCTGTCAGACATGAAGTCGAAGTACCGTCCCCTGGTCGACTTCGACGACGGCAGGAGGACGTGCATCGTCCCGGTAGACACGCTCGACGAGACGCCGCTGAGCGTCGTGCAGAGGGCCGCGAAGGCCGGGGTGACCGTCGCCCAGAGGGAGTTCGGGACGAAGAAGATCCTCAGGATATCCCCGCACTTCTACAACGACGAAGGAGAGGTGGGGAGGCTGCTGGCCGTCCTCTGATCAGAGCATCGAGGCGTAGATCAGGGGAAGCAGGACCGTTATGTCCCCCTCGACCGTGACCTGCGGGGCATCGGGTTTCACCTTGCCCCAGGATATCGCCTCCTTCATCCTCGCCCCTGACAGGCTCCCGTCGTACTCCTGGGCGGTCGTGATGTAGACTGCGTAGTCGAGCCCCCCCTTGAAAGCGTTCCACCAGATGACGTGGTGCTTCGAGATCCCGCCCCCGAGGATGAGCGCGCCGGACCTCTTCGCCTCGAAGACCATCTCGCTGAGCCTCTGCTCGTCCTTCAGCACGTCAACCTTGAACCTGTGGTTCTGCGAGTACTGCCACAGCTGGTACCCGACCGCCCCGTCGGTGATCCCCGGGACGAACACCGGGACCTTGTTCCTCCACGCCCAGTGCAGCAGCGAACCTTCGCCGAGCCTGGCCCCTATCTCCGCGCAGAGCTCCGATGTCGACATGTCCGTCTTCCCGGCGGACACGAGCTCTTGGAGCCACTCGGTCATCTTGCCCTCGATCAGCTCCCCGTAGTTCTTCTGCGGGATGAAGACGTTGCCGAGCCGGTGGACCCCCTTCCTTTCAAGGGTCGCGTCGTCCGCGTCGAACGTGCCGTGTCTGTATGCGGCGAAGCTCCTGGCGATGTCGTGGTCCAGCGTCCCGCATGTGGTGATCAGGGCGCCGAACCATCCCTTCTTCACCATGTCCTTGAGCACGCCGCGGGTCCCCGTCGCGACCACGTCGGCGGGGAAGGAGAGGAAGTTCAGCGAACCGCGGTCGTCAATCATCCTCCGCAGTATCTCGACGGAGTCAGCGAGCTTCTTGGCCGAGAAGCCCCCCGCCGAGCCCATCTGTCGGATGAGGTCGCGGGCGGAGTCCCCGCGGATGGCCAGGTCCTTGACCTCCGGCCCGGAAGAGTCGGCAGGCCCTCTTCGCCCTCCCGCTTTCGGCAACGGGGCCAAGCCCTGGGCGACTCATAAAACCATTGTCCAAGATGGGACCACTTGGCTTACCACACCAGGGCATCCGCCCCCCGGGGCGGGCCAACCAGTCCCTGAGGCCCATAGTTTCCAGAAGGCCCCCCTCTCCTCTTCAAGGGACACCGGGATGACTACACACCGCTCTGACCGCGCTGACGAGTTGGAAGGAGATGGCACACGTCCCTCGGCAACCCCGGGAGTGCCATGTCATCTCAGGCAAGCGCGTCGGTCTGCTCCGAGTGCTCTGGCGGGATAATCGACCTCGGCGACGAATGTGTCTGCAGGTCGTGCGGGGTGGTCTCCGAGAAGCTGGTGGTCGAGTCCGCTCCGGGCAGGAAGGCGACGGCAGTGGACTTCACTCGGCACTCCCTCGGCGGCTATCTGGGGTCCGCCGAGCCCAGCGTTCGAGAGCGGTCCACCAAGGGGCTCTCCGGGGTCAGGTCGAGCTACAGCTACATGAAGACGGTCTCGGACTTCGCCGGAAGAGAAGAGGACAAGGGATACTCGTGCGCGAAGCTCATAGAGCGCGTCTGCGAGAAGCTCGCCCTGCCGAACGTCGTCCTCTGCGAGGCGATCTCGGTGATGAAGAGGGTCTCGGCAGTCGAAGGGGTCATCCAGAGGGTCACCGTCGCGGGCCTGTCTGCGTACAGCATAGCCACGGCCTGCAAGGTCGAGTCGGTCGCGTCTGTGACAACGCGCGAGATTGTGGAGGCCCACAGGTCGCTCGGCAGGCGGGTGAAGATGTCGACCCTTATACGGCTCTCAATCGAGTCTCCCATCCGGACCGCCGCGAGGAAGCCCGAGGACTACCTGGGCCGCGTCCTGGGCAGGATGGCCCGAGACGAGCGCCTAGCAGAGACTCTGGCCAGGGAGGGTGTTCCGCAGACGCGGTACTTCAACGAGCTCAGAAGTCTCGCCCTCGACCTTCTCGCCGCGGTCGACGAGCAGGAGAAGACCGGGCACGCACCCTGCGCCCTGGCGGCCGCTGCCGCCTACGGTGCGGAGACGATGATGTCCGTCAGAGAGTCGCGAAACAAGCGGTTCACGCAGAAGAGGGCCGCCGCCTGCGGTGACACGGCCGAGTACACCCTGAGGGAGCAGTTCTGCCAGATTTTCGCTCCGGCCATGTCGCGGCTCAGCCTTGAGCCGGCACGGTCTCCGTCTCCTCAGCGCTGAGGCTGAACTGGCCTCCCGGCCCCATCAGCCCGCTCTGCGTCACGACCACGGCGACCGACATCAGGCATGATACGGGATTGGTAGCGGTCGTCGCGTCGACGACCAGCCCTTCCGTCCTTGCGTCCGCAGATATGGCTGCGACTGCCAGTGACGCCTCGCGCTGCACGCCGCTCGCGTTGCAGGGCCCCTGGCCAGCCGCCGCTGAAAGCAGCAGACTGGACGCGCGTCTGCAGAACGACTGCACCAGGCTGAGGTTCCCCGGGAGGCCGACGTAGTGCAGCTCGCTCCGGTGATAGCTGACCCCATCATACGGCCCGGCGCTGATAGAGAAGTTGAAGGCGAAACCGATGGATCCCTCCTTCACCCCCGCGTACGGGGCGAGCACGGAGAGGTTGTCCTCCTGAGCCCCGGCGGCGCCATCTAACGGCGCGACCGAGGAGCGGACAGCCAAGAGGCCCGCGGGGGCGTCGTATTCGACAGCCAGCGTCGGAAGATGCTGGGAGGCCGCGCCCTGGCACGCGAACATGGTCCCGGCTACGGCCGCCTGTTCCGACGCGAGCAGCGACAGCCCTGTTGAGGCGGCCCCCACGAGCCCTTCTGCATAGAGGAGGCTCTCCGCGTTTCCCTCCGCTGACAGGCCCTCCTGTTGGTTCGCGGAGGTCAGCGCGACGAGGTCAGACACCACGAGCGGGGCGAAGATGAGGACCGCGGCAATGACGGCTGCTACCCCCCTGCGGTTCGCCAGGACCACAGGGTCACCTCCCTCCACTCGTTCGTCAGCGCCAGCTCCACCTCGGTCGCCCCCACCGGGGGGGAAGGCCCGCACGACGAGTTTCCAATGGTCGCCCCGTATCCGACCGACGAATTGGACACCGAAGCGAGTACACCGCATATCGTGTCCGATGGGGCCTCCACGAACCACTCGAGCCCACGGCTCTGGACGATGCGGACCAGAGAGTCCCTCAGTCCCGCTTCAGAGGAATACCTAGACGAGGCTTCGATCGGGTAGGACGGGTTAAGGACGAGCACGGAGCCGATGGCAGAGACTCCCACCATCGTCGCGAGTGCCAGGTCGATGAATCTCATCCCGTCCCTCCGGCGACGATCTTCGCCACGACTAGGCAGGTCCAGACCAATACCGCGCACATCACGCCCACGTCGACGTAGGTGTCGACGTCAGACATGAGCCGCAACCATCCTCGATCCCGTGTCGGTCAGGATCAGAGTCGTCCCGGAGGGGACGGACACCCCTGGAAGAGACAGCCGCGCGGATGCGGTGTACGCCGCCGCTCCCGCACTCCTCTCCACCACTGTCCCGTCCAGTTCAAGCGGCCCCGCGCTTCCGCACGCGCCCAACCTCACCGCGACAGTCATTCCCGGGTGGGCCTCACCGACCAGGAAGCTCATCCCATCGACGGCCCGCGTCCCGCAGCTCGCCTGGGCCAGCTTGTAGACTCCGCCGACGGTTGGCGAGAGCATCAGCACCAGACAGGCCGCGGAAGCGAAGTACACAGCCCATGAGACGGCGGAGGAGACGGCGGACGCCGGCAACTACGTCACCTGCAGGCTCAGGTCGCCCGACTCGACGATGAACGAGAGCGTCCGCGCCCCACTGAGCCCGGAGAAGCCGAACGCACAAGCAGCCGGAAGGGGGTCGCTTCCGTGGAATCCCACCGTAGAGAGGGAGAGGTTTCCTGAGGCGCACTCAATCGTCGCGTCCGAAAGAGTGACAGACCCAACTGAGCTGCCTCGCTGGATGGCCTCCACCGCCAAGTCGGCCACCGAGGCCAGCTCCGACTGCCCCGAGAACGAGCGCTGGAACGTGACGAACGACTCGTATCCGGCGACGGAAGCGCCGGCGAAGAGAAGCGACACGACCACCACCAGAGAGTACTCCAGGACTTCGGTCAAGGCTCAATGAGAGGGCCCGCGCTTTTAACCGGAGACGTTGGCGCTTTTATCGAGAGCCGGGGTGTCACACGAAGCCGAGTGCCTGGCATCCTAGAACGGACGGTGTTCCGATTCGCGGGGAGGAAGGAGCCGAGCCCGGCGCCCCCTCCCCTCCTGGTCGAGCTGCTGAGGGAGGGGCCAAGCGACCCAAGCCTGTGCTACGAGGCCTACCCCTTCAGGTACAGCGTGTGGAAGGGAGACGGTGTCACCGAGTACGGCGTAGCCCCCTTGCTGGACGCGTCGCTGGTCCTCAAGCTGCGGGAGGCGGTGGCGGCGGTCTCTCAAAGGCTGGACCCAGAGTCTGTTGAGCCGACGACATTCGTCAGGCTCGTCGAGGTCCTGAGACAGCTGGCCGCATCTGTGGCGCCGACCGGCGGCGGCCCCGAACTGGGGAGGACGCTCGACCTGGTGGCGTACGAGGCGATTGGAATGTCCCGCATACTGGCGCTCGCGATGGACCCTCACGTCACTGAGTTCTTCGCCGATTCTGACGCCACACCGCTGTACCTCGACCACTCGGTAGCGGGCCGCTGCAGCACGTCGATAATCCTCACGGAGAGGGAAAGGAAAGCGGTCGAGACGCATCTGGACACCTTCAGGGGGTACTCCCTTGACTACAGGACTCCCTCGCTGAAGAACGACCTGGACATAGCCGGGGCGAGGCTCAGAGTGTCCCTGGACCTCGAGCCCCTCTCCGTGAACCGCTTCTCCGTCGATGTCAGAAGGCTCAACATAACCTCACTGACCCTCCGAGCCCTCGTCGCTTCCGGGACGGCCAGCCTGGAGGCGGCCTCGTTCCTCATGGCTTGGCTCGCGGCCGGAGGGAACGTGACGATAGTAGGCGAGACCGGGACGGGCAAGACGACCCTCCTGAACGCCCTCGACGAGATGCTCGACCGTAACCTTCGGCGGGTGTACATCGAGGACGCCGTTGAGACGCTCGACCTCCTGGGGAGGGGGTACCACCAGATGAAGCTGAAGGTCAGCCCGTTCGAACGTGGAGAGGGGTCGACGTCCGGAAAGGAGGAAGAGATCGTAAAGGTGCTGCACAGGTCCCCGGACATCGTCGTTCTGAGCGAGATACAGTCCGCTGAGCACAGCCGGGCGTTCTTCCACGCGCTGTCCGCGGGCATACGAGGGATGCAGACGTTCCACGCGTCTTCGATAGAGCAGGCGGCCCGCAGGTGGACGACGATACACGGCATCCCTGAGGAGAACCTGCTCGACCTCGGCCTCATGGTCCAGATGGCCCGTCCCGAAAGGCTAGGGCCCGAGAGGGTGGTCTCGAGGATCTGCGGGGTCGCCCAGGACTCCGGCTCGCCGAGGTTCAGGGAGCTGTTCTGCAGGGACCGCAGCTTTTCCCTAGTCCGAGTAGCGGACTGGGACAGAATCGCGCTCCCAGCGGGAACGCAGGCGGACACCTTCAGGAGGGCCGTCTCGGAGGCCGAGGAGTCGCTGCGGGGGGCCGAGTCGTGAAGCCAGACCCGCTCGAGGGAATCCGGCGGCTCGGTTTGGAGCCTGCGAGACTGTGCGCGCTGGCGGCTGCCGCCGGGCTCGCCTCCGGGGTCGCCGTGGGCGAAGTGTCGGCGCAGGTGTTGAACGGCGGCGCTGTCGAGCTAGCCCTCGTAGTGTGGTGCCTGGTCTTCTACATCGTCGTGACCGCGCCGAAGAGGGCCTTCAGGCTCGCCGCCGTGGCGCAGTCAAGAGAGGCCCCCTCGATGGCGGTGAGCGCGTCGGCCGCCCTGGAAGCGACGATGTCCAGGCCGAAGGCCCTGCTGCTGGTCAGGTCGGGCGAGCCTGCCCTCGACTCCGCGCTTACCAGGATCAAGCGGAGCCTGCTCCTCGGCCATTCAGCCGCCACCTCACTCGAGGCGGAGGCGTCCTCCCTCGCCTCGTACTCCGCCGCGGAGGTCCTGAGGTCTCTCGGAACGCTCTCCCCGGGATCTCTCGTTGACAGGGGAGAGGAGTCAGGGGGGCTGGAGCAGTCCGGGGAGTTGTCATCGGAGTCGAAGATGCCCGTCTTCATTACGGTGTGCTTCTTCCTGCCCATCCTCTTCGTCCTCCTAGTGGCGTTCTCAGGCCTTCACGCTCCACTCGAGCAGGTCGAGGTCCTGGGCCTGGACATCGTCTTCCTGGACATCGCCTTCTACCTCTGCTCGTCCGAGCGAGCGAGCGCGCCATGAAGGGGCACTACGCAGACCTCCGCAGGCTCAGGAGGATACTGCTGCTCGCGGGTCAGGGGATGGGGTCATCCGCGGCGATCGTGCGTGTATTCAGGTCCGGAGACCGGAAGGACCGCTCCGTAGCCCGGCTGGCCCTGCTCGGCTATCCACCCAGGGTGGCCCTCGCCCCCTTGATCGTCGGCTCCCGCGTGGAGGTCTCCATGCTTGCCCGCATGGTGTCAGGGACTGGAGGGACAAGCGCCCGCAGCGTCGGGGAGCGGGGCGAGCAGCTCTCCCAGCTGCTTGAGACTTGGGTCAGGAGGAGCGACAACAGGGAAATGGAAGGCCGAGTCTACAGGTTCCGAGGCCTGATGATATCGGCTGTCCTCGGGGGGGTGACCGCCATGGTCACGGGCTTCGGCCCCCTCGCATCGTCATTCAGCCTAGCCAGCCTGACCTCTCCCGCGGCCCCACCCGAGTCGCCGCTGTGGTTCCTGGGAGGAGCCCTCTGCCTGGCGAACTCCGCAGCCCTCGGGTTCTTCATGGGGGGTAGGGCGGCGCTGTACTTCGCCGCGCTCAGCCTGGCGGCGTTCCTGGTGGTCGTCGCGGCCGCGGGGCCGTTGACGGCAGGAGTCCTCTCCCCTGTAGGCGGCTAAATATCTCGCAGCGGTGACTGGGCATGAAGAGACACGGTCTGCCGAACAGGCGGAGGAAGGGGGCCCAGCTCGTGGAGGAGGCTCTGCTCCTCTCCGTGGCGCTGGTCGTGCTCTCGCTGCTCGTCGGAGGGATCGAGTCCATCCTCAAGGAGAGCGCGAGCTACACCGCCAGCATCTGGAACTCGATAACTTCGGGCATCTCGGGCATCCTTTCCTCCTTGTTCAACTGGTGACGAAGATGCGCCTTGAGCCGATGTCGATCCCATCGAAGGTCGCCTGGAAGTTGAGGCCAGAGAGGGAAATCCGGCTGGAGTCGGTCAAGGTGACCGACGGCAGGTACCTGTCTCTCGCCAGGGGAGGGAGGAGGAAGATGATGGCGCTGATTCGCGTGGGTGTGGCCCCGGAGGAGACGGACGCCAAGCTCGACTACTCCGCCGCCTTGAGGAGCGCGATCTACCACCAGAGGGTGACGGGGCTCTTCGAAGGCCTGCGGCGGTCGGGCCTCCCTTTCATCTACGCGGCCCTTATGTCAGAGTCGGGGGACGAGGCGGACGAAGCTCGGTCGCTCGAGTTCGACCTCGTGGTAGGGACCTGGGTCGTCGGAAGGACGGGGGACCCGGAGGTAGAGGCCGCGCTCGAGAGGAACGCCAGCGTGCTAGCCGCAAGCGTCAGCGTCGCTCTCCCCGACGCGGCGGTCGAAAGGCTTACGAACGACAGCCTTCACTCGTTCGCCGTCAACCTGCTGCTCCCGAAGGATGGGAGCCTGCCTCAGTCGGGGAACGCCGAAGTCCTGGGTTCGTTGGTATCGTTCGAGGCCATATCCCCAGCCGCCATGACCGTGCGTCCCGTCCCGGACTTCTACGTACCCAGCCTTGCCGAGTCCGGCAAGGACGGGCTCCTCCTTGGCACCGTCAGGTCTTCCTCGGGAGACTTCCACGACTTCCGGCTGAGGCTGGAAGACCTCCGCCAGCACCTCGTGATCCTCGGGATGACCGGCAGCGGGAAGTCTACGACCGGGGCAACCCTCGTCAAGCAGGTCGCGGAGCTCGGCCTCCCGGTGCTGATCCTCGACTGGCACAACGAGTACAGGCGGGTCGTCGAGGACCTGGGAGGGAGGGTCGCCGCCCCCGGCAAGGACGACTTCTCGGTGAACCCGGTCGAGTCCGGCTTCGAGTCCGAGCCCGCCGAGCACGTCGCGATGGTCTCTGACATCTTCTCAGACGTGTACCATTTCACCCACCCGCAGGCGTACATGTTTCGCAACGCCCTCCAGAAGCGGATCGGCGAGACCTCCGCGGACGAGGTGCCGAGCCTGGCCGGGCTGGTGAAGACGATCGAGGCCTACCCGCTGAGGTCGGCCTACGACAACGAGACCAAGGTGGCCCTGCTGAGGAGGTTGGTCCCCCTTACCGAGGGACAGGCAGGGAGGGCGATGGGGGGACCCGGGACCGTGTCGATCGAGCAGCTGCTGGAGTCGGTGGCGTGCATCGAACTGGGCCACCTGCGCGACGTACAGACCCGAGCCGTGTTTGCGGACGTGATCCTGAAGATGGTCTACGAGCAGAAGGTCAGGGACGGAGGAGCCGGGAAGCACATGACCCTTGTCGAGGAGGCGCGGAACATCGCCCCCGCCAGGCGCCCAGAGGACCCGCCAAGCGTCGGGGAGCGCATGATCTCGGAGCTCAGGAAGTTCGGCGAGTCGATGGCTTTCATCGCTCAGTTTCCCACCCAGGTCGCCAGCGAGGTCATCAAGAACTCCGGGACCAAGGTGGTCCACCGCGTAGCCTGGCCGGAAGACATGAAGGTGATGGGCGACTCCATGACCCTGTCGACTTCCCAGAGGGAGTACCTCGCGAAGCTGCGGGTCGGGGAGGCGGTGGTCAGTGTGACCAGGCTCCCCCGGCCATTCCTTCTTCAAGTGAAGGCATCCGTCCCCCCGGCCGAACCCGGCAAAGACGTCGGTCTTGGAACGGAAGAATAGCCGTCAGACTGCCGAATAGCGATCCCTGGCGCCGCTTCCTGTCTGCGCAGTCGCGCGGAGTGGACCAATCCCGGGGGAAGTACGCCAGACAGAGGGTATCGGACTGGGAGTCGAAGCTGCCCGAGCTGCCCCGGTTCTTCGACGCCCTCTCGGCGGGGCGAAGGGTGGACCGCTCCAGGCCTTCGGTGGAGTACCATCGCAGCGCGAGCGAACTGGTCATTTACCTCCCGCTCTGGACTGACTCGCGGGAGGCGTCCGCGCAGTCGCTCGGCGGTGCAGGGGAGTTCAGCCAAGCCTTAGCTTCTTCAACAGCTCGAGGTATCTCGGGTCTTGGCGCACGCCGTCCAGGTCCGGGTCGGACTTCAGCCACGTGAGCTGGGCCTCCTTGTTGGAGTACGAACGGTTCAACCACTCGAACCCCCCGTCGGTATCGCCCAAGGCGAAGTGGAAGTGCGCGACCCCGTATTCGCCGAGCCGGGAGGCGCCGAGGTTGGCTTCGAGCTCGGGGAGGGCCCTCCTTACCGTATCCAAGTCGCCTCGGCACAGAGCGGCTTCTGCCTCCGCCGCCCTTGCGACCAGAGGATGCGTCTCGCGGGCCGCCCCGACCCAGACCGCAATCTCCCTGTCCATGTCTTCGAAGCTCTTCATCTGCTTGTAAGTGTCCGCCATCCTCAGGTTCACCGCCGCCAGGGAGGGGTCGAGGGCCGCCGCCCTCCTGTACACCTCGAGCGCCTTGGGGTATTCCCGCCTGTTCCGGAAGTAGTCCCCATAGTTGATGTTGATGATGGGGGAGAGAGGGTCGAGCTCAAGCGCCTTCTCGATGTGCTGGAGAGCCTCCCCCCACCTTTGCTCCGCATACAGGACCCAGTACGAGTACCACTGGTGGGCCGTAGGGTAGCCCGGCTTCAGCTCGATCGCCTTCTTGAACTCGGCTTCGGCGCCCTGCAGGTCGTACTCCTGGCCGAGCAGAGACCCCTTCGCAGTGTGAGCCTCGGCCAGGTCCGGGTCCAGCTCGAGGGCCTTCGCGACCATATCCTCCGTCTTTGCGAGGTTCGCCTCGCGGTCGACCCCCTCGTTCACGCGAAGCAGCGAAAAGCAGTCCGCCAGCCCGACGTACCCGAGGGCGAACGCCGGGTCCCCCTTGACCGCCTCCTCGAAGCACGACACCGCCTGCTTGATCTGGTCCAGGCCCCTCTTGTTCCACAGGTACCTCCCCTTCATGTAGAGGGAGTAGGCCGCGGCGCTCTCGGTGGGCTTCCTCACGATCCGCTCCTTCTCCTCGGAAAGGATCTTGACCCGGAGGGCGTCGGCCACCTGTCTCGCCACGTCGCTCTGGACTTCGAAGACGTCGTCCAGGTTGCGGTCGTAGTTCTGCGCCCAGAGGTGCCTGTCCCTCGCGACCTCTATCAGCTGAGTCGTGACCCTGATCCTGTTACCGGCTTTCCGGAAGCTGCCCTCCAGGACGGAACCGACCTTCAGCTCCTTTCCGATGTCCTCTATCCTCTTGGTCGTTCCCTTGTAGCTCATCACCGAGGTACGGGATATCACGTCAAGGCCGCTGATCCCCGCCACCGTGGATATGATCTCCTCAGTGATTCCCTCCGCGAAGTATTCGTCGTTCGGGTCAGGGCTCATGTTCCTGAACGGCAGCACCGCTATCCGGCTGGTGGAGAAGGCGGGGGGCTCGGCCGAGGCGGACTGCTCCCACGGCATGTTCACCTTGTACACCGTGACGGGGCTGCTCACGTTCTTCAGGGGCACCTCTCCCAGCGAGGTGAACGAGAGGCCGGACTTGTTCCTGACCTGGTCGAAGACCTGTCCGGAGATGCAGACCCCGCCGACCTCGGCCAGCGGCTCTACGCGGGCCGCTATGTTGACGGCGTCGCCGAGTATGTCGCCTGCGCTCTCGATGACGTCGCCCACATGGATGCCGATCCGAAGCGAGGTCGTCTCCCCCCTGGCGACCTTCCGGTCGTGCATCACCTGCTGAATCGAGACGGCGCAGAGGACGGCGTCGAGCGCGCTGCCGAACTCGACCAGGAACGCGTCTCCTATGGTCTTGACTTCGCGCCCCCCGTGGCTGGTGAACTGAGGGCGCAACAGGCTCCTGTGCCTCTCGAGGGCCTGGAGGCTGGAGGACTCGTCTCTCTGGGTCAAAGAGGTGTATCCGACGATGTCGGTGAACATCACGGCGGCGAGGCGGCGCTCTCCTTCCGGCATTCTCGTGGCCGGACGGAAGGGCCCGGTGTTAAAACGGTTGTGCGGTTCGTGAAGCCCTTGCCAGGGCCGAACAGCGGACCGGAACCTCAGCCGGGGGGGCCTAACAGCGACCTTAGCTTTGTTGGGGCGGCGTACGACCCCAGCCAGTCTATGGGGCTCGAGGGGGACTTCCCGCTGACCAGCGCCGCGACCTTCGCCGCCGACGCCCCTAGGTCTCCTCCGCTGGCGTCGAACTCCTTCACCTTCTTCCGCCCGAAGATCCTTCGGGCGTCGGCAGCTATGAGGCCGATCAGCTCGGCGCCGACGTTCTCGGCGACCTTCTGCTCCGGGTACCCTCGGTCGCGGAGCCTGGCCCTGAGCACGCGCGGCTCGCATCTGAGGACGACCGCCGAACTGACGCAGGCAGGGTCGAGGGCGTACGGGAGCAGGTGACCGTGCAGCACGACCCTCCCATCAAGGCTCCGACCGATCCTCCTCCCCAGGGCCTTGGGGTCCACCTGCAGGTCGCCCTCGCCCCCTTCGAGCATCCCGTAAGAAGCCGCGAACTCGTTCAGGGAGAAGCATTGGACCCCCAGCGACGACGCGACGAGCGGGGATATCGACTTCTTCCCCACCCCGGGCGTGCCGGTAATGCCGACTACTCGGAGCAATGGGGCCTACGCCAGCGAAACGACCATGTAGTAGAACGGCACCAGCACCAGAGGCGCCACCAGGAGGACCCAGAAGGCCGGAACCGCCAGGCTCTTGATCAGCTGCTCAAGTGGCGAGCCTTCCTTCAGGAGCGAAGCGAGCTTGGACGGCTTCCTCTCTCTCGCTGCTACAGCAACCAGGGAAAGTGTCCCCTTCGTCGAAGCGGCTATCGATGCGCCCAGCCTTCGCGCGGCCGCCAGAGGCGAGCTGCTCGTCTTGGACATGAGTGCGCGACGGGGGCCGGAGGATAATAACCTATTCGCAGCGGCGCCTAGGCCTCCGCGGGCCGGGCAGGCTTCAGCTTCGCCTGGTAGTGGGCGCGAAACTTCGCCAGCTTCGGGGCGATTACGGCCTGGCAGTATCCTTGGCCAGGGTTCCTGCGATAGTAGTCCTTGTGGTAGTCCTCCGCGGGATAGAACGTCGCCGCGGGGACCAGCTGGGTCACTATCGGGTGCCGGAAGACCTTGTCTCTGGCCAGCTCCTCCATGATCGCCTTCGCCTCCCTCTTCTGCTCCTCTCCGGCGTAGAAGATTGCCGACCGGTACTGGGTTCCCACGTCTGCTCCTTGCCTGTCGACCGTGGTCGGGTCGTGCGTCGAGAAGAACACCTCGAGGAGGTCCCGGTACGATATCGCAGACGGGTCGAACGTCACGCGCACAACTTCGGCGTGCCCCGTCCTGTCGGTGCAGACCTGCTCGTAGGAGGGGTGCGGGACCGAGCCTCCCGAGTAGCCAGGCTCTACCTTGGTCACGCCGACGAGCTCGCTGAAGACCGCCTCCGAGCACCAGAAGCAGCCGCTCCCGAAGACCGCGGTTTCGGTTTCTGCCAAGCGGGCGAGTACTTTCAGGAGGACGAATTAAAGGATGGTGGCTCCGCCGGCCACTCTGAGGGGCTTGCCGTTGAGGTCGACGACAGCCGCTTTCATCCCCTTCCAGCAGGGGACCGGGTCCTTCAGCGTGGCCTTCAGCACCCCGGGCCGCGCCTCGGCTAGGGACGCGGGGACCATCGCCCCCGGAAGCTGGAGGTGCAGGTCCCTCCCCGCAACCGCCTGCTTGTAGAAAGTCGCCTTCCGGTATTCGAGTTCCAGGGAGGAAGACCTCGCGACCGAGGGACCGGCGAGCCAGGTGCACTTCCCGAGCTCGTCTGCCGTCGCCCCCTTGAGTGACAGACCGACCCTGATCCCCCTGCCCGCCTCGCTGAAGTCCTCGTCGCTGACCTGCACGCTCTTGACCTCCACGGTCAGCTCGGCGGGCCCAGGGACGGCGGCTAGCTGGTCGTGGACCGCTACCCTGCCGCTGAGGACGAAGCCCAGCGCGACCGTCCCCACCCCCTTCACCGGGAAGACCCTGTCGACGTAGACCAGGGTGCCGTCCGCGGGCCAGTCTTCCCGCGCAGAAACCTCCCCGAAGTCGACCGCGCTCGACGAGGAGCTCCTTTCCTCCGAGGGATAGCCGCCCACCAGCGTGCCGGCCAGCGACCCCTCGGCCGCCTCGGGGGTGACCTTCCCGTCCAGGAGCACGATCCTCCCCCTGAGCGAGAACGCCTCGAGGAGTAGGGCAAGCTCGCCGTCGGCCGGCGTCAGCCTGCCTGCACCAGGATACACGTACATGGCGTAGTCGGAGATCGAGGCGACTCGGGCGTAGCCCTGCAGCTTGTCGGGGAAGTCAGGCGCGTCCAGGAGAGATATCCTCCGTCCGGCTTCGAGCCGTGTGAAGACGACCGTCCCCTCAGCCTCGCTCTTCTTCGCGACAGCCGTCTCCAGGGCTGCCTTCGCTGCGGTGTCCGTGCCGAAGACCCCCACGACCGCTCCGTCCATGGCTTCCGACCTACGAGCGCTGCTTCAGGTGGGTGTCGAACCAGCGGATGTAGTGGTTTAGCCTGGCCACCCTGTGCTTCGGCTTGCCGACCCTCGACAGGTCGTGGTTCTCCCCCGGGAAGAGCACCAGCTCGGCCTCCTTCCCGAGGCTCTTCAGGGCGGTAAAGAACTCCAGCCCCTCGACCATCCAGCAGCGGTAGTCTTCCATCGAGTGCACGATGAGGAGGGGGGTCTTGACGTTCTGGACGTACCTGATGGGGGAGTCGTTCAGCAGCTTCTCCTCGGCGTTCCAGGGGTCGCCGCCGATCTGGTCGCGCGTGAAGTAGGGCCCGATGTCAGAGGTCCCCCAGAAGCTCATCCAGTTGGCGATGCTCCTGTCGGTCACCGCGGCCCTGAACCGGTCGGTGTGCCCGACGGCCCAGTTGGTCATGAACCCGCCGTAAGAGCCTCCGGCTATGGCGACCCTCCCCCCGTCGAGAGCGGGATGCGCCTTCAGCGCGTGGTCGAGCCCCTCGAGCAGGTCGTCGTAGTCCCTTGTCCCATACCTTCCGCGGATGTCCGCGAAGCTCTCCGAGTACCCGTCGCTCCCCCTCGGGTTCATGTAGACGACGCCGTATCCGGCGGCCGCGAAGGCCTGGAACTCGTGCACGTAGGCGCTGCCGAAGGCGGTCTTCGGCCCGCCGTGCACGTATAGGACGACGGGGACCTTCTTGGACCTCTTCCTCGGCAGCGTGACCCAGCCCTCGATGGTCTCCCCGTCCGAGGCCCTGAACGCGAACCTCTCCGAGGGTACGATGTCCAGCTCCTTCAGGTGGGGCTCGTTCAGCGCGGTCAGCCGCCTCTCCTTCGGACTCCTGGCGTAGACCTCCTCGGGGTGAGTCTGGTCCATGGCGACGAAGGCGATCGACCCCTTCACGACGTCGTATGCCTCTATGCTGCGGGCCCCGCCCAGGACAAGCTCGGGGGCGCCTCCGGGCCGGGTCCTGTACAGGTGCACGTCTGCCCCGTCCCCCTGCACGTAGTAGATCCCTTCCTCCCGCCAGGCGAGGTTGCCGGGGGCGTGCGCCTTCGCGCGGACGTCCGAGTTGAGCGAGTTCCCCTTGTTCCTGTCCACCTGGTCCATCATGGTCAGCCCCCCTTTGCTCGCGCCCGTCACCCAGATCCTGTCGTGCGAGGCGAACCCTGAACGCAAATCGTTCCCGGCTACGGCGAGGCGGCTCCCGTCCGGACTCCAAGCGACGGCGGCCAGGGCCATGTTCGAGCGGGTCACCCTTCGTGTCCGCTTGGAACCGAGGTCAAGCACAAAGAGGTCGGTGATGTACGGGCGGCTGTCGTCCGCGGACGCGAGATAGGCGACCCTCTTCCCGTCGTTCGAGACGGCGAAGTCGTTCACGCTGAAACCGCCTCTGGTGAGCTGGACCGGCTTCCCTCCCTCCGCGGTAACAGAAAACAGGTGCATCCTCCCGTTGTAGGTGAAGCCCATCCCGTTGAACCAGAACGTCAGCCGCCGGATCACCTTGACGTCGTCCTTCTCCTTCTTCACCACCGGGGACATGAAGTAGATCGTCTTGGAGTCCGGACCCCACTGGGGCCCGTCGACCCCCTCCGCCCTCTTCAGCAGCTGCCTGGCTTCGCCGCCCGACGCGGGTATCGAGTACAGGGCGCTCCCCTTCTCCTCCTTGGTGAAGCCTCTCTTGGAGACGAACAGGATCGACCTTCCGTCAGGGGACCACTGCGGGTCCTGGTCCCTCTTGCCCGTCGTGAACTGGACCGTCTCCCCCGACTTCATGCTGGACATGTACAGGTCGGAGTCATAGCAGTCGTCCTTGATGTTGGCCCTCCTCACCGAGAAGACGACCCTCTTGCCGTCGGGGGACAGGCTGGGAACGGAGAGCGCGGCGTACTTCTCGACGTCGGCGGGCCTTACCGGTCGCCTCACGGCCGACGCGCAGAACCAGGTTTTCTTATGCCTTCCCTCAAGCCTTAAAATCGACCGCGAGAGCGAAAGCACGCAGGTTGTCGACGGTCGCCGTAGTCGCCTCCTTTCTGCTCGCCTTCAAGGCCGTGCTGGTGGAAGGGAGCGAGGTGGCGATCCTCTCGGTGGCGACGGTGAAGCAGCTCGGGAAGCGTAACGTCCTGCTCGGGCTGCTCTGCGGCGTGGCCGCCTCCCTCGCCGTCTTCCTGGCGGTCAGGACCGTATTCGTCCTGCTCCCCGACTTCCTTCCCGACATAGCCACCGGGGCGGTCATCCTCTACTTCTCCTACCGGTTCCTGAGGGGCTTCAGGCGATACTACTTCGGCAAGCGGTCGTTCAGGGACAAGATGCGGAAGGTCGAGGACGAGGTGGTCGCCAAGGACATGGCGAGGTACGGAGGCAGGAAGCCCGAGGTCGTCCCGTTCTCCCTGCTCAACTCCCTCCCCGTGTTCGCGACAACGCTAACCGAAGGGTTCGAGGCGAGCCTGGTGCTCGGCGCGGCCGGGACGATAGACTTCCAGTTCACCGTAATAGGGGCGCTGGCCAGCATAGCGCTGCTCGTCGTGGTATGCGCCGCGTCGTACGAGTACCTCCTGAAGGTCCCGCGGTGGGGGCTCGACCTCCTCGCCGGGAGCGTCCTGCTGGTCTTCGGGACGTACTTCCTCGCGAGCGGCCTCGTCTCCCTCGCCACTGCGGCGGGGCTTTGACGGGGCCTACGAGTACTGCTTGATGACCCCGCGGAGCTCGCGGGAGTACTTCTCCAGCGTTTCGGGACCGAAATCCCACGGCAGCCCGGCCGACCGGAAGAGCTCCGGGAGCGGCTTCGTGTAGCCGAGCGAGAGCGCCCGCTTGTAAGCCGCGACCGCCCCCTTCGGGTCCTTGCGGTAATGCATCCAGATCCCCAGCCCCCCTAGGTAGGCGATGCCGTATTCGATGTAGTAGAAGGGGAACTGGTAGATGTGGAGCTGGCGCTGCCAGCGCACCCGCATCGCGGGCTCCAGCCCCTCGAAGCTCTCCGCCCCCTGGAACCGCCTGAATATGCGCGTCCAGGCGTCCGCCCTCTCCTTGACCGTGTGGTCCGGGTTCGTGTAGACCCAGTGCTGGAACGCGTCGACCGTCGCCACCCACGGGAAGAGCTTCACCGTGGAGACGGCCTCGTCCCAAGCCGACCGCCTCGCCTCCTTCGGGCCGTAGAACGTCCCCTCGAGGTGCTCGCCCCCGATGTGCTCCATCCCCGACGAGGCGACCTCGGCGAACTCCGCGGGGATGTTCTGCCCCGAGTCGTAGAAGGGGAGCCCGGCGTCCCTCATCAGGAAGGAGTGGAAGCTGTGCCCCGACTCGTGGAGCAGGGTCCTCATGTCGCCGTCGCGCTTCGCCGAGTTCATGAAGATGAACGGGAGCCGCACCTCGGAGAACTCGTCCTGGAACCCGCCGGGCGCCTTCCCCTTCCTGCTCTCGAGGTCGAGCAGGCCGAGGCTGACCATCCTCCTGAAGTACGACGAGAGGGTCGGGTCCACCTTGTCGAAGATCGCGACGCAACCCTTCAGCAGCTCCTCCGTCCTGTCGAAGGGGGCGAGGGGCTGCCTCCCGTCGGGGTCCACCTGGAGGTCCCAGGGCCTGAGGACGTCCAGGCCCATCCTCCTGCGCCTCTCCTCGTCCAGCTCCCGGCTGAGCGGCACGAAGTACTTCTCGACCGCGTCGTGGAACTTCACGCAGTCCTCGGGCGTGTAGTCGAACCTGTTCTTCAGTCGGAAGGCGTAGTCCCTGTAGTTGGAATAGCCCGCGTTCTTCGCCATCGCCGTCCTCACCTTCACCATGCGCGAGTAGATGTCGTCGAGGGCGGCCGCGTCCTCCTGGAGCCTTCCCTGGGTCAGCCGCCAGGTCTCCTCCCTCAGCCCCCTGTCGACCTCCTCCAGGAACTTCGCCATCTGCTGGATGGTCCTCTCCGACCCCCCGAACGGCACGGTCATCTTCCCCATCGTGCTCTGGTAGTTCTGGATCAGCTGGGCCTCCTCCTTTTCAAGCTGGACGTTCGCCTCCCTGAATATCTCGACGGTGTTCCTCCTGACCCGGTCCGTGACGGAGTACTTCGCGGGGAGCTCCTTGGTCAGCGGCGAGGACGCGTACTTCTTCAGGAGCTCGAAGCTGGCCAGCTTGACCTTCGGCTCCAGCTCCTGGACGAATCTCTCGTAGGCCTGCCTGTACGCGGCGTCGTCGGTCTGCCTCGAGTAGTTCACCATGGCCAGGGCCTTCTGCTCGTATATCACGGCGGACAGCTCGTCTTCGTCGGCCATCCACTTCTCGAGGTCGGCCTCGGACTTGACCTGCCTGCTCTTCAGGTCTTCGTACAGCTCTGAGAGCGAATCCCAGTCGAACGGCATGCCCCGTGGGACGAACTTCCTCGGAAAGTCTCTCGGGAGCCTCGAGTAGTCGAACGCCGGCGCCTCGAACGCGCGCTCCGAATTCGGCCCTCCCTGAGGCTTCTGCAATCCGGCCCATGGCGAGTCTGGGGAATATTAGTGTGTTTTCCCACTGCTGGTTGGTATTGAGGTTGAGCTCTGGTCGAGCCCAAATACGGCCAGGAGTTCGAACCGGAAGCCGGCGCGTTGAACGAGCCACAGAGACTCATTCAAAGAGCGCCTAAGGCTTCGGTCAAGGTTGAGATGAAAGGGCGTTTGGAGCCGTTCATGTCGAAGTCATGAGCTAAGAGAGTTCGTGGATGAGCGACGCAAGGT
>JASHUK010000178.1 GCA_030040055.1 Nitrososphaerales archaeon
AAGTAAGACACTACCACCGCGACCATGGCCGGCGCCAGGAGGCTGAGGCTCCCCGTCATCTCGCTTACCATCAGTATCACCGCTATGGGAACGCGCCCGACGCCGCCGAACAGGGCCATCATCCCCACCACCACGAACGGGGCCGTCTCGAGCCCCCACCCTGGAAGGGCGGCGTTGAACACAACCCACACCGCCGCCCCGGTGAACCCACCTATGACGAGGGACGGGGCGAAGACCCCTGCGCTCCCGCCCGAACCGACCGTCAGGGATGTGGCGAGGATCTTCAAGAGCACCAACAGCACGAGGGTTACGAGGATCGGCAGGGCGAAGTAGTTCACCGTCAGCTTGGACATGTCCCCCTCGATCAGGAACTGTAGGAAGCCGTACCCCAGGCCTATCACCTCGGGAAAGAATATCGCCACGACCCCGGACAGCGCGGCGCCTATCATCGGCTTCACGTATCTCGGGAGCCCCAGGGAAGCGAACAGCCTCTTGGTCGCGTAGAACGTGGCCGTGAACAGCCTGGCCACCAGGCCGCAGGCCGCCCCCAAGAGGGCGTACAGTATCAGGTTGCGCGGGTCCGTAAAAGTGTAGACCAGACTCGACCCGAATATCGGGCTGAACCCCGCGTAGGACGCGAAGATGACGTAGCCCAGCGGGGATGCTATGAATGCGGGTAGCAGGGCCTCGGCCTCGAAGTCCCCTCCGCTGTAGAGGATCTCGGCGCTGAGGATCGCCCCGGCGAAGGGCGACTTGAAGATGGACCCTATCCCGGCCCCTATCCCGACGGCCACCGCGATCCTCTTCTCGTGGACCGGGAGCCGGAAGACGTCTCCGACGAACGACCCGAAGCCGGCCGCGATCTGGGCCGTCGGGCCTTCCCTGCCTCCGCTCCCGCCTGACCCGATGGTGAACGCGGAGGCTATCGCCTTCACCAGGGGTATCCTGTGCCTGATCTTGCCGTCCCCCCGGTGGAAGGCGGCGATGGCCTCGTCGGTCCCGTGCCCTTCTGCTTCGGGCGCGAACTTGAATATGATGACCCCCGCCAGAAGCCCTCCCACCGCCGCCGACAGGGGAATGAGCAGGAAGTCGGGATGGAGGGAGGCCTGCGCGGCTACCTCCCCGACCGGGTTGGGGGGGAAGTACCCGGTAATCCCGCCCAGAATCAGGTTCGTCGCCACCTGGATCATCACGTAGAGGGCTATCGCTCCCAGCCCCGCGATCGTCCCGATGAGTATGCCGACGATCGCCCACTTGCCCAGGTAGCTCCTCCTGAAGAGGCTCGCGGCCTTCTCGCGCAGCGAGGGCTTCTCGGTCAGTCCCAGCCCGTCACCCCGGCCGCCCGTCGTCCTGCGAGAATGCCCTTGACCGGCCCGTCGCTCGCCAAACTCGGCGGCTTTCCCTTCGGGGACGATAAAACGGTTCGCCGGGCTGCCTGCCTAGCTGCCGGACAGGGCGGGGACCCTCGACTGGTAGTACGCGGGGTCCATCGCTATCAGGGCCAGGTTCAGCTTCAGCACGTCTACGTAGGGCGTCCCGAAGATCCAGAACACCCCCTCCTCGTTCTTTTGGACCAGGCCGGTGAGCTGCGACGAGGGGATCCCTGTGGCGTTCGCTATCCCGGGGATCTGCGAGTAGGCCTCCTGCAGGGTGATGTCGGGGTCCACGCCCGACGCCGACTCGTTCGCCGGCCTGGCGTGGAAGAAGTACGGAAGTGTGAAGGAGTTGTCGATCAGATACGACCCCACGGCCTGCCCGTTCAGCGTCGCGACCTCCCCGTTCGCCTGGTAGGGGAAGAGCGCCTGCGCGACCCCGGTCACCAGCAGCGGGAACGCGAGCCCGCAGACCAGCATCGAGAGCAGGGCCACGCCCACCACGGGCCTCACCCATCCTCTTCCCTTCGAGCCTGCCTTGTTGTCTTTGTCCATCTCTCATATCACCGATATCAGGACGTCTATCGCCTTGATGCCGACGAACGGGACGACCACCCCGCCGACGCCGTAGATCATGGTGTTCCTCAGAAACAGGCTCATGGTGCTGGCCGGCCTGAACTTCACCCCGCGCATCGAAAGCGGAATCAGCAAGGGGATGATGACCGCGTTGAATATCAGCGCGGAGAGGACGGCGCTGTGCAGCCCCAGCCCGAGTATGTTGAAGGCGGAGAGCTGGGGATAGGCCGCGGCGAATATGACGGGCATTATGGCGAAGTACTTCGCCACGTCGTTAGCTATGCTGAACGCGGTCACCGCCCCCCGCGTCATCAGCAGCTGCTTCCCGAGCAGCACGACCTCGATTATCTTGGCCGGGTTGGACTCGAGGTCCACCATGTTGGCAGCTTCCTTGGCGGCCTCCGTCCCCGAGTTCATAGCCAGCCCGACGTCGGCGAGGGCGAGCGCGGGGGCGTCGTTGGTCCCGTCCCCGATCATCGCCGCGACGTGGGTCTGGGCCTGCTCCGCCTGGACTATCCTGAACTTGTCTTCGGGCTTCGCCATCGGGACGTATTCGCTGATTCCGACCTCCGAGGCGATGCTCTTGGCGGTCAGTGGCTGGTCTCCGGTTATCATCACGGGCCGTATACCCATCATCTTCACGGCCTGGACCTTCTCCTCGATCCCCGGCTTGAGGACGTCCTTCAGCCGGATGATCCCTATCGGCTCCCCGTTCTTGGCTATCGCCATCGGGGTCTCCCCGGCGGCGGATATGCTCTCGACCGTCTTGTCGAATCCCGGCGGAACGTTCCCGGAGAGCTTCCTGATCGAGTCGGGGGCCCCCTTCAGTATCTCGTATTCGCTGGCCGCCTCCTCCTCTTCAGAGCTCATCGCGGCCTTCCTCCTCAGCCTCCCCCTGTCCTTCCCCGACTTGTCCCCTTTCGGGAGGATGAACCCGAAGCCTCGGCCGAGCTTTATCCCGCTCGTCCGCGTGCTGGCGGAGAACTCGTAGACCTCGGAGGGTGCCAGGGAGTTCAGCTCCCTCGGAAGGAACCCCTTCTCGTGGGCCAGCCTGATCACGCTCCGTCCCTCGGGGGTGTCGTCGTACCACGAGGAGAGGAATGCCGCCTCCCCGACCTCGGACTCGGTATGCCCCTCGAACGGGATGAACTCGACGGCCTGGCGGTTTCCGACGGTTATGGTGCCCGTCTTGTCCAGCAGGATCACGTCGGTGTCCCCTGCCGTCTCTATCGCCCTCCCCGACTTCGCGACTATCCGCCTCCCGTAGAGCCTCGAGACCCCGGAGAGCCCGATCGCAGGGAGGAGCGCCCCGATCGTCGTCGGTAGGAGGCAGACGTAGAGCGCTATGAGCACCGAGAGGTCCCCGCCGAGCCCCAGGGTGATCGAAAGACCCAGGAGCGAGAGTATGATTATCGTGAAGATCGCTGTGAGTCCGATCAGGACGATGGTGACTGCCTGCTCGTTCGGGGTCTTCGGCCTCTTCGACGACTCGACCATCCGGATCATCTGGTCGATGTACGTCTCCCCCGGGTTCGCCGTGACGCGGGCGGTGAGCGTGTCGCTGACCACCCGGGCTCCGCCTATCAGGGCGTCCCCCGGCGCCTTCCTCACGGGGGTGGACTCCCCGGTCATCAGCGACTCGTCGACCATCGCGATCCCCTCCAGCACCTCGGCGTCCAGCGGGACCACGTCCCCGTTCTCCAGCAGGACGAGGTCTCCCTTCCTGAGGTCCTTGGACGGCGTTGGGACGGTCTCCCTTGACCACTCCTTGGTGACTACCTTCTTGCTCAGCACGGACGTCTCAAGGCGGCGCAGGCTGCGGGCCGTGCTCTCCGCCTGCTGCTCGGCGAGGGCGTCGGCGAGGGTGCTGAACCAGACCGTGACGAGAAGTGTGACGGCGACCTCCACGTAGAACGGGGTCTCCGAGGGGGTCGCGACGGGGACGAAGCCCCTGGGATAGACGGCCATCGCCGCCACGAGGAAGAAGCAAAGCTCGACGATGAACATCACGGGGTTGGAGACCAGCCGGCCGGGGCTCATCCTCACGACGGAGTCCTTCAGCACCCTGCCGTTGACCGCCCGCCTGGGGGCATCCGGGAGGGCGGCGCCGGACATCGCCCCGCTGTCAGCCAAAGAAGTTCACGTGCCCCTGCAGGTAAGCCAGTATCGGTCCGATCGCGAGGAACGGAAGGAAGGTCAGGACCACGAGTATCAGGATGCTCCCGACCAGCACGGCAGAGAAGAGCAGCCCGTCCGTCTTGAGCCCGGCTTCGGGGTTCCTCTTCCTCCCCAGCATCGACCCCGAGAGCGCGAGGAGGACCCCGATCGGGACGTACCTCCCCAAGAAGATGACCACTGCAGTTGCGACGTTGAAGAAAGGCGTGTTGGCCGCGGTGCCGAGGAAGTCGGACCCGTTGTTGGCGGCCGCGCTGGTGAATTCGTAGAGGACTTGCGTGAACCCAACAGAGTTTGTCCCGACTCCTACCGCCTGGGCGAACCCCCCCGCGTATGCGACGACGGTGGGGATGAGAATGATCAGGGGGTGCACCAGGAACGCGATCATCACGAGCTTCACGTCGCGGCCGGTGATCTTCATCCCCAGGTACTCGGGGGTCCTGCCGGACATCAGCCCCACGACGAAGAGCGTAATGACGACGTACATGACCATGTACATGAGGCCGACCCCCTTCCCTCCGGGGGTGGACTGGATCAGCATCCCCATGAAGGCCGAGAGGATCACCAGGGGGTGCATCGCCGACAGCGTCGTGTTCACCGAACCGGTGGTCACCGCCGTCGTGACGACGGTCCAGAAGACCGAGTAGAACCCCCCTATCCTGGTCTCGATCCCCGCACCCTGGGGGGCGGCGGGGATGAAGGCGATCGCGAGGTCGATGCCGAAGAGGGCGTACGCCCCCACGAGTATGGGGATCGTCTCCTTCTTCTTCCCCAGCATCTGGCCGAAGACGAAGACGAGCACGGTCGGGAGCAGCAGCATGAGGGCGATCTCGAGTATGTTGGACTGGGGGTTGGGGTTCATGAACGGGTACGCGGAGTTCGCCCCGTAGTATCCCCCGCCGTTGGTGCCGAGCTGCATTATGGCCACCAGCGAGGCGACCGGTCCCACGAGTATCGACTGGGCCGCTCCTTCCACTGTGGTGACGGCCCTGTATCCACTGATGGTCTGGGGGACCCCCAGGAACACGAGGATGACGGCGGCGACCAGGCAGAACGGTATCAGAATCCTGGTGATCGACCGGGTGAAGTCGACGTAGAAGTTCCCGAGGTCCTTCGACCCCGCCACGAACCCCCGGACGAAGGCAACTCCCATGCATATCCCGGTGGCCGCGGACGTGAACTGGAGGAACTGGATCGCCGTCATCTGGCTCAGATAGGAGAGGGTCGCCTCACCTGCGTAGTGCTGAAGGTTCGTGTTGGTCGCGAAGGAAATCACCGTGTTGAAGGTGAGGTCCCAGCTCAGCCCCTTGAAGCCCATGGGGTTGAGCGGGAGGGAACCCTGGAATGTCAGTATGACCGCCGCCAGGGCCATCTGCGCTACGTTGACGAACAGCCCGGCGAAGAAGTACTCCTTCCAGCCCATCCCCCGCTGGGGGTCGACCCCCAGGATGCGGTAGACCGCCCGCTCCAGGGGTCCGAAGAGCCTGTCAAGCGGGCTGGACTTGCCGGTGAAGACCCCTGTCACATAGGGGGCCAGCAGCCACGCGATGACGATGGTGACCCCTAGTATAGCCGCGACCGAGATGAACTGCAGCAGCGTAATCATCTAGAGCCTTCACCCGCCTCGGCGACCTCTGTGTGCGTAGAAACTGACCTCGGGGGACGCTACTGACGCCGGGCCTCGCCCTCGGGGCCCGCCTTCTCCTGGCACCTCGGACCCTTGTGCGACTTCAGGACCACCGAGCTGACGGTGCTCTTTACGCCCTTGATCTTCATGATCTTGTTCTTCAGTATGTCCCTGAACTCCTCGATGTCCTGGGCGGACACAAGGGTGACTATGTCGAACTCGCCGGTTACTTCGTGGATCTCTTCCAGGTTCTCAAGCCTGGTGAGCGACTCGACTACGTTGTCCATGCTGGGCGATTCGACGAATATGTCGACGTAGGCGAGGAGGCGAGACATGCCATCTGATCGACTCGAAGGCCGCCCTCCCTCTTCGGAATATAAGACTTGCCGGCAGGCCCCCTCGGGGACTGAGGGCCCCTCCCGCATGAGACGGCGCCGCCTGGGCCGGGCCTGCAAAAACATAAAGCGCCAATATCTGCACGGCGACAGATGGCTCGCGCTCGTGACGTGGACGTCGAGCGCAACCTGGTCCGCTTCCTCTCCATTCGTTCGTCATACTCTCCGTCCTTCTCCCACGACGGCAGGCGCCTCTCCTACGTCTCAGACTCGACGGGGGTCCCGCAGGTCTGGTCGATAGAAATCGAGGGAGGGTCGCCTCAGCAGCTGACCTACTACGAGGACAGGGTAGGGCTCGTCTCGAACGCGAGGAAGGGCGACTCGGTGATATTCGCGAAGGACCACGGAGGGGACGAGCGCTTCCAACTCTTTCTCATGGGGCTAGGCGGGGCGGAACTCGAACAGTTGACCAACGCGCAGGACGTGATTCACGAGTTCGGCGACTGGTCTCCCTCCGATGACTCGATTCTCTTCTCCTCCAACAAGAGGAACAGGGCCTTCTTCGACGTCTACACGCTGGACCTCTCATCTCGGAGGGAGACGCTCGTGCACCGCAGCGACAGCACGAACTACGGTGTGGGGTGGTCGCCCGACGGGAAGTCGGTGCTGGTCCAGAGGGTCCACGCGCCGTTCGACCAAGACCTGTTCCTCTTCGGGCCGAAGGGGGACGGACGCTGTCTCACAGAGCACGAGGGAGACGTTTCGTTCTGGGGAGCGAGGTTCGCCCCGAGTGGGCGCGAGGTCTACGTTATCACCGACGCGGGGAGGGAGTTCGCGTCTCTGGCGGTCTTGGGGATAGACAGCCCGAACCCTCACTTCCTGATGGACTCGAAATGGGATGTAGAGGGCCTGGCGGTGTCGGACGACGGGAAGAGGTTCGCGTTCACGACCAACGTCGACGGCGCGAGCAGGCTGTCAGTCTGGGAGCCCCCGGGGGCACCGGGGACCGTCGCCATGCCGACTGGGGTGGTCACGAGATTGAAGTGGTCGCGCGCCGGCGACCAGCTGGCGTTCGCGTTCTCCGGGCCGAACCACAACCAGGACATCTGGCTCCACAGCCTTGGTGACGGGACGACAAGGAGGCTGACGCGCAGCTCGGCGTCGGGCATCGACCTCGCCCAATGCCCCACCCCCAAGCTCGGCAGCTTCGCTTCCTTCGACAAGCTCAGGGTCCCGTACTACCTGTACCGGCCTCGAGGTTCCATGGGGCCGTCTCCGACGGTGGTCTTCATCCACGGAGGGCCCGAGTCGCAGGCCCAGGCGGCTTTCTCCCCTGTGGTGCAGTTCCTGCTGTCGGTGGGCCTATCTGTGGCCGTGCCGAACGTTCGTGGAAGCACCGGCTACGGGCGCACGTACACGCACCTGGACGACGTGGAGAGGCGGATGGACTCCGTGGCCGACATCGAGCGCCTCGTCGCGCACCTGAGGAAGTCGAAGGTGATCGACCCGAGCCGCCTGGCCGTCTTCGGGGGCAGCTACGGGGGGTTCATGGTACTCGCCTGCATGTACGAGTATCCCGATCTCTGGGCGGCGGGCGTAGACATAGTCGGGATCTCCAACTTCGTCACCTTCCTGAAGAACAC
>JASHUK010000179.1 GCA_030040055.1 Nitrososphaerales archaeon
ACGGATACTTCTACGTCGTAGACAGGAAGAAGGACATGATCAACGTAGCGGGGGAGCGGGTCTACCCGCGAGACGTAGAGGAGGTGATCTTCGGCCACCCGGCGGTGAGGGAGGCGGCCGTGGTGGGGGTCCCTGACCCGTTCAGCGGGGAGGCTGTCAAGGCTTTCGTCGTCCTGAAGGGTGAGACCGGACCCGCACCTACCGAGAAGGACATCGTGGACTACTGCTCGTCGAGGATGGCGAAGTACAAGGTCCCCAAGGAGGTCGAGTTCGTCGACGAGATACCGAAGTCGCTCCCGGGGAAGGTGCTCAAGCGCGTCCTCCGCGAGGCTACCTCTCGACAATCATAGAGACCGCGTTCCCCCCGCCGAGGCAGAGCGTAGCCAGCCCCCTCTTCTTGCCGGTCCTCTTCAGGCCGTACAGGAGCGTGGTCAGTATCCTCGCCCCGCTGCACCCTATCGGATGCCCGAGCGCTACGGCGCCCCCGCCTATGTTGAACCTGTCCTCCCGCACGCCCAAGGCGCGCCTGACGGCTATCGAGGCCGTCGAATAGGCCTCGTTGTGCTCGAACAGGTCGATGTCGTCGACCGTCATCCCCGCCTTCTTCAGGACGGCGCGGGTGGTGGGTATCGGCGCCTCCATCACCCTCGCGGGCTCCAGGCCCCCGGTCCCGTATGCGACAATCCTCGCCAGCGGTCTCGCCCCCAGCTTCTCCGCCGCCTCCTCGGAGGCGACCACGAGCGCCGACGCCCCGTCGCTGAGCTGCGAGGAGTTCCCGGCCGTGAGCACCCCCCCTGCCTTGAAGACAGGCTTCAGGGCGGCCAGCTTCTCCAAGGTCGTGTCGGCCCTGACGCACTCGTCCCTCTCGAAGTCGGACGTCTCCCCGTCCCGCTCGACCTTCACCTTGACTATCTCGTCCCGGAACGCCCCTGACCTCGTCGCCTCGGCGGCCCTCATGTGGCTCAGGTACCCGAACTCGTCGGCCTCCCTGCGGGAGATCCCGTACTTCTTCGCCACCAGCTCCCCCGTGACCCCCATGTGGTAGTCGTGGTAGGCGTCCCACAGCCCGTCCACTATCATCGCATCCTGCAGGCGCGAGTCTCCGAACTTCAGCCCCCACCTCGCCCCCCTGACTATGTAGGGGGCGTTGCTCATGCTCTCCATCCCGCCGGCGACCACCAGCTGCTGGTCCCCCGCCTTTATCGACTGGGCGGCGAAGACCACCGCCTTCAGCCCGGACCCGCAGACCTTGTTCACCGTCACCGACCCGACGGACGGGGGGATGCCCGCCCAGATTGCCGACTGCCTGGCCGGGTTCTGCCCCAGGCCGGCCGAAATGACGTTCCCCATGATCACTTCGTCGACCTTCGACGGCGGGACCCCGGCCCGGCGCACGGCCTCCTTCACGACCGCGGCTCCGAGGTGCGGCGCGCCAACTCCCACGAGGCTCTTCCCGAACTTGCCGATGGGGGTCCTGCAGGCGGATATTATGACAGGGTCGGCCATCTGGGCCGGCATCGACGAACGGCGATAATAAACGGCTCGTCCGGCGGAAGTGGGCATCTCTAAATAACTTCGCACAGGAGGCGGGCCGCGTTGAAGGAGCTCAAGCGGATCTGGATGGACGGGAAGTTCGTGAAGTGGCAGGACGCGAACATACACGTGCTCACGCACGGCCTCCACTACGGCTACGCGATCTTCGAGGGGATCAGGTGCTTCTCGACCCCGAAGGGGCCAGCGGTCTTCAGGCTGCGCGAGCACCTCGAACGGTTCCAGAACAGCGCCAAGATCTACAGGATGGACCTCGGGTTCAGCTTGAAGGAGCTCGAGGAGGCTTGCCTCGAGCTGGTGAGGCAGAACGGCGTCAAGGAGAGTTACATCCGGCCCATAGCCTTCAGCGCCTACGGCGAGATGGGGCTGAACCCGCTCGGCAGCAGGATCTCCGTCGCGATCGCGTCGTGGGAGTGGGGAGCATACCTGGGCGAGGCGGGCGAGAAGGGGGTAAGGGCTACAGTGTCGAGCTGGGTGAGGGTCGACTCCCGGGCGCTGCCGGTCCAGGCGAAGTGCTCGTCCAACTACGCGAACTCCGCCCTCGCGAAGATGGAGGCGATAGCGGCAGGCTACGACGAAGCGATACTCCTGAACAGCCACGGCGTGGTCGCCGAGGGGCCGGGGGAGAACATCTTCAGGGTGAAGGACAGGGTGCTAAGCACGCCCCCCGCCAGCTCGGGGATCCTCAGGGGGGTGACGCGGGACTCGATCATACAGTTCGCGCGGGACATGGGGATGACGTTCTACAGGAACGACTCGACGAAGGAGGAGCTGTACACCTCGGACGAGCTCTTCTTCAGCGGGACAGCCGTCGGGGTCGCCAAGATACGTGAAGTGGACGGGAGGAAGATAGGTAACGGGGAGTGGCCGATAACCGACCGGCTGAAGAAGCTCTACGAAGACGCTGTGCACGGACGGGCCAAGCCCTACGAGAAGTGGCTCACTTACGTGAAAGCCTGACTCAGGCCTTCCTGA
>JASHUK010000180.1 GCA_030040055.1 Nitrososphaerales archaeon
AAAGTGGGTCGTAATACGTCCCCATCCCAATGGCCGAGACCTTCCTGCCTGTCTTGCCGAAGTCCTTCGACCTCACCCGCTACGACCTCTTCCCGCCTGTTCTACTTCGGCCTGCGCGGGTTTTCCGTTTCAAGCGCCTCCTTCGGAAGTAGGCCGTATAGATCGGGATGCTCCGCCTTGAGGGTGGACATGGTGGGAGGGAGCAGGCCGTTCCTCTTGGCCCTCCTCACGTTGTATTCGACGAATCGCTTCATGTCGCTCGTCTCCCCTGCCACGGATACGAAACCTCTGATTCTCTCGACAGCCTGGTCCCCCTCCAACTTCTTGACGTTCACCAGGTATGGGGCCAGGACCAGCCAGACGAACCTGTGCCGTCCGTCCGACACCGGATGCCTGAGCAGCTCCTCAACGTAGTCGTATCCCTTCCCGCTTTTTGGCCTTTGAACGGGGACGTACTTCATCACTTCGGTTCTGATATCCGCGAGCTGCTTGGGAAACTGGCCCGACCTCAGCCTCTTGACCCCTTCGCTTATGGCCGACCTCGCGCACTCGGCGAACAGATCGTTCAGAAGGTTGTCGCTCAACACGATGGTCCCACCACTTAGAGCTTGCCTGGCCAACTTCCACTTCGGGATGTTCGTCAGTTCGAGCCTCGTCACAAGGGAGAGATAGACCTCGAACGGAAGCGCGTACTCTGTCTTGCCCTGATCTGCAAGAACAACCCTAAAGTCCGTGCCAAAGCACTCCGACATGACCGAAGTCTTTCCTCCCGCGGTCTCCCCTAGGAAATGCTGCTTCGCCCTTTCGGCTTCCCTCTTGGAGAACTTGGACGTCAGGTAGCTGTCCTGGCTCGCGACGATTGCGGCGGCGAAGAAACTCGAGAACTCCACGAGCTCACCCATATGGGGCTCGTACCTGGATCTTCCGACCGACTCGAGAATCCTGCTTAGGGCTTGGTCGACGACCTCCCTGCTGGCCAGGCCGTTCTCGATCGGTATCGTCTCGAAGAACCTTCTGGAACTGGGGGCGAACGGATACTTCAGTTCGATGTCAGACAGGGTCGCGCTTCTGTGCGACATCGTCAGCTTCTCTTCGCTGTGGAGACTATGGAGAGCACATCGCGGTCTCTCAGCACATAATTCGTCGGAAGGTGCAGCCCTGACCTGGCATCTACCGCGTAGACCAGTCCCTTGACAAGATCGCTGTGTATCGTCCCTGCGAGGTCTTCAACGGTCGAACCGTTCTGCATTAGGTAGATGTCCGGAAGGACACGGCCATCCTTGTCCGTCAGCTTCTCCACGTCGGCCACCGGATAGATGGCGTTCATCTTTAGCAGCTTGAACACCGCTATGTTGAGGGCGAACTGAACCCCCGTCCGAAGGTACTCCCCGAAGACCTTCCTCCTGATGTAGGCCAGGGCGCTTCTTTGTGCATCGTTCAGGTTCTGCGGCTCCAAGATTTCGAAGCGCTCTTCACCAGGGACGTACCTGATTAGCCCACGCGACTCCGCTCTCCTGAGGGTGAGCTCGGCTTCCCCGGAGGTAGGGACCACTATGAGCCCCTTGAGGCTCTCCCTCAGCTTCTGGAAGTTCTCGGCAGCGAACGGCAGGTCCATCTTGTTCGCGATTACGAGCGTGGGCTTTGAGACCTCCCTGAGCGACCAGCAGAAGTTCCGGATCTCCTTATCCGTCCACGAGTCGAACGGCTTCTCGCCGAGCATCGACTCATTGAGGGCGGTGATGACGTGTTCCTTCTTCACGCCGATCCCCTGCATCGCCTCGGCGACAGCGCTGGGAACTCCATGACCGGGAGTCTTAGACAGCTTCGATATCTTCGGGACGCTCTGCGTGAAGAGCTTCGTATACCACAAGACGAGTTCAAGCTCTACGTCTTCGAAGTCGGCCATCGGGTCCCCGGTTCCAGGGTCCGAAATCTTCCCGTCCTTGTCCACGCTCCCCGATGCGTCAACGACGTGTAGCAGGGCGTCAGACTGGGCAGCCACGCTAAGAAACTGGTTCCCTAACCCCTTCCCCATCCACGCCCCCTTGATTAGGCCGGGAAGATCGGTGACCTCTACCGGGACGAACCTCCACCCGTCGTCACACTTCGAGTTCCTCGGCGCGTCCTGCACTCCGAACTCCTTGTGGACGCAGAGCGTCACCGCGCTTGCCATTCCCGTTTCCTGCACCTTCGTAGTGAAGGGGTAGTTGGAGACCTCCCCATGCAGAAGCGTCATGGAGTTGAACAGGGTGGTCTTTCCGGCATTCGTCTTTCCGATTAGCCCTATTCTGATCTGCATGTCGGGCGACCACAGAAACCCACTCTGTAGATAAAAACGGTTTCCCCGGTTCAGAGGGAAGGGACTGACTGCCAGGCCCTCATTGCCTCGTACCAGAAGATTGCGGCGGAGAGCAAAATAGCTGCAGACAGCCAACCTGCGATGGGAGCATATCCGAACAGCGGATAGGCCTCGACGGAGAGGAACGACCCGAGGACCGTGAAGAACACCGCATAGAAGACGTATCGCGGGACGATCACAGTTCCCACCCTCAAAAAGTCGCGCATCACGTCCACCTTGACTTGGTTCGACACTTGGTACCCCCCGCCCACTTCTGACACCAAACCCATCTCCTTCAGCTTGTTCAAGTGATACTGTGCCAGTGACGGGTTCGACATCTTCAGAGCTCTCTGGACTTCTCGGACACCGACTTGCTTGTTCTTCAGGGCGTAAACGTACACCCGCAAAGTGTTCCCCGTCAACCTGCCCTTCATGGCATCGGCTTCTCTCGATTCTTCCGACGGTCCGTTAGGCCCTCCCGACTGCACGAGGTTGCGAGCGGGCACTGCGCTTCAAAAGCGTTGGTTCGACGCGTCGGTCGGCCGTGGACTCGCCTCAGCTTGCCCGGTACCGGAGTATTGCCGCAACCCCCCCGAAGGTCCGGAACATGTTCCCCTCTTCGGTTCCTGAAGAGATTACTTCGACCTTCGACCCCACTTGGAAGGCCATGTCCTCCAGGACGTCGACGACGTCCATCTCGGCGATGTCGAAGTCCGTGTTTCCACACTTCGTGCAGGGGGTCGACGCCATTTCTTGTTTCGTCTGGATTTTTGACGAGAGAGAAGCGACTTCGGTCTTCCCCGTCCCACATTTTCTGCACTTCGCCTCCAACCTGACCATATCGAGGTCGTCAGAGACGAGCACGACATCCGCGCTTGCCTTCTGGAGTGCCTCGAACACTCGTGGTAGGCCGTAGACAGCAAGTCCTCCTTGCCGGTTGACCTCTCCGAGGAACCTCTGGACCAACTTCTTCTCTTCGAGCAGCCTGACTCCCTGCAAAGTGTCGGAGGCCTTCTCTACCAGCTCCCTCACACCTTCGCGTCCTGAGTAGGAAGTGTCGAGGACTACCAGGACCTTGTTTCGCAACTCATAGTGCAGGTAGCCGCCGTTGAGGAATTCCTCCTTTGTGGGCCCGGGCCCCCCTACTATCATGCCGGTGACCTTTTCATTGTCGATGAAGACTCGCGTTGCGTGCTCTCCGACTCTGTTGAAGTAGTAGGTGAGCTCCATGTCCCTGAGCCTCTCATACCTCCTGGCGCTCTGGCCGCCCTTCCGTGTCTTCCCGGAAACTCCGGATGTCAGGAGATCCGAGACTTCGAGCCTGTCGCCGCTCAGAACTCCCAGTCCGGCGTCGCTGGCGTCAATCGCCAGTATCCCGTACACCTTTTCCTCCCTCAGCATGTCCCTGAGCCATTCCAGGTGGAAGTGGTCATCGCACTGGTACAGATACGCGACCACAGGCTTCGGGGGAGAAATCTCATACAGGTTGATCACTTCGCTTCCGGGCCCGTTTGTAGGGAGGGCCCCGGAAAACATGACGAGCCCATTCTCGGGAGGCGTCCTGTAGAGCTTCAGCCTCTGCATGGCCTTCGTCAGAGCGTCCTGCACGTGATTTCTGGTCGTGTCCGACTTGATGTTTCCGGCGGTCCCCCATTCTTCCCGGAGGTTCGCTATGACCTCATGGATCGGCTTCTTGGGTGGTATGTACAGTGAGACAAGCTCGGTCCCTCTCCCTTCCTTGCTGGAGAGCTCTGTGATGAGCTTCCTTACCTTGTATAACTTGACAGAGTCGGCTTTTGTGAACATGCGAGGGAGAGCACTCCGTCAGGCGGAGGAGGAGTTCGAACTGAAGGCCAACGACATCCTGACAGGAAATTTGGCTCCGACCCATTTATAAAACCTGCCTCATTGTGAGACAATGAGAGGGGATTTGAGGGGTGAAGATTGTCCTCAGGATAGGGGGCTCGGTGTTGGGGTCGCCTCCAGACCCCGAGGTGGTCGAAGGATACGCGAAGGTCGTGAACCAATTGAACTCCGAAGGGCACTCGGTCGCGGTCATAGTGGGCGGCGGGGACGTCGCCAGGAAGTACATCCGATCTGCAGGAGAGATGGGGCTCTCTCCCTACCAGCAGGACACGATTGCGATTCACGCATCGCGGCTCAACGCCAGACTCGTTGCTATGAAACTGGGTGGCGTCAGTTCTGTTCCGACCTCGGTGGACGGAATCCTACTAAGGCTGGCTAGGAACCGCGTGGCGGTCATGGGGGGGCTCAAGCCAGGAATTACTACAGATACCGTGGCCGCGGTCATCGCCCAGAGGTGGTCTGCAGACTTGATGGTCAAGGGCTCAGACCAGGAGGGAATCTACACGGCAGATCCTAGGACTGATAGGAAGGCGAAGAAGCTCGACAGAATCTCATACGACAGGTTGAGCCAGATCTTGGGTGGATCCCACAAGCCAGGAATCCACAGCATCGTGGACCCCGTCGCGGTTTCCCACCTATTGGCATCGCGAGTGAAGCTGGTGGTCATCAGCGGTATCGAACCCAGAGGCGTCATCAGTGCGGTCCACGGCGAAAGGGTAGGAACCCTAGTCACCTGACAGGCAGGCTCTCAGGAGACTGCGTAGGATGACGTCCGTTCTGGTCTATGCTGTCCTTGCGATCGCAGCAGTCGTTTCATTCTGGTCCTCTCTTGTCGAAGCGACTTATCTCACCCTCCGTCCATTTTCACTGAACTCCTCCATCGGAAGCGGCTCCAGCCGGGCCGCAATGGCCCTGAAGATAGTCAGCGAGAAGACGAGGCTGGTGAGCGTCACGACCTTCTTGGACACGATATCGAACGTCGTCCTCGCCACATCGATAGGCCTTGTGTTGTCGGGGTATTTCGGACCGATAGGATGGCTCTACAGCGCAGTTCTGGGGTCGTTGGTCATAATGACTTTCCTCTATCTGCTTCCGAAAGCGATTGGGATAGAGAACGCCCTCAGGATGTCTCTCGCGCTCGCGCCCGCAACGCAGGTCGCGATGACCGTCCTCTCTCCGGTGGCTGTCCCCCTGACTTCGTTGGCCAGGTCCATCTCCACTGGACTGGTCGGACGAGCGGGGTACAAGGAGGTGGACCTGGTCGAAGAATTTGAGGACGTCGTTGGCATGTTGGAGAAGGCAGGGCACATAGAGCCTGACGCCGGGAGGCTCCTGAGGTCAGCGCTCGGCTCCTCGAGAAGCCTAGCCGGGGACATACTTACCCCCGTCAAGGACATAGTCTCGATTCCTATCGAGACCACCATCATCGACGCAATCGGGATAATGGGAAAGGCGAACCATCCAAGGGTGCCCGTCTACGACCAGAGGAAGGGGACCTATGTTGGCGCGGTAACCTTCGTGACCATGTCCAAGGCGATATCTAGAGGTCTGGCGGCCGAGGGGGTACAGGACTACATGATTCAGCCAGCTAAGGCTTCGAGGGAGGACAGCCTGGCCACAGTGATGGAGAAGCTACAGGATGCCGGGACCACGATCGCGTTCGTGTTTGATGGTGAGAACATGGTGGGCATGATCACCCTTTCTGACATCATCGAGCAGGTGCTTGGAATCAAGGTCTGAAGAGATGACTACCGAGTCGCGTGCCTCTCGCCAGAGAGGAAGCAGTAGGGATCCTCTTCGGCATCAGGGAGCGCGATTGTATCGGAGTCATGATAGAACGTCAGGAGGTCGTCGACCCCCGGGTTGCCAGAGAGCAGTTCGGCCAGACGGTCGAGGTCTTTCAGCTCACTCTGTGACAAGTCGTCGTAACTCCTCTCCTTGATGAAGCTCAATGAGCGAGCGGACTCTCCCTGCCCGGCGACATCGTGGTTGAGCAGGCTGAAAAAGTCCGAGAGCATCTGAGACCTGATGTGAGACCTCCCGTCCTGCGGCTCCTCGGCATACCGGTCGGAATCGAAGTCAGCCGTGGTCCTCATCTCCTTCCAGGCATCAGACGCACCGATGAAGTACTTCGAAGGAAGAGCGAAGGGGACTGTGATGCCGCTATGGGCCTTCAGGAAGACCTTGTCGGCGTCCAGCAAGGTCCAACTTCCTGTTCTTTCGCTGAAGCATTCGCATATCCAGTGCTCTATGCGGTGTCTGATGGCGAATTGCTTCGCGGTGAGCTCTCTCACCTCGCGCTCCCAGCCTCGACTGTCTTCCCTGAGCCTCTTCAGGTCCACCCCTCTGGCCGCGAGGGCATTCAGCCAGAACCTTGTAGTCAATGGCAGATTATTCTCGACGTTCCTGAAGTAACCCACGCGAACTCTGACCTTGAAGCTGCGGTGACGCAGGAATCCTGCCAACAGGTGTGACTCGAGGATGCAGGCGCCAATCACCCTGTACTTTGGAGGCCGTCGGCCGGTCAGATTATGCGGAGGAGCTCGCTGGAGCTCTGCGAGAACACGCTGCAGGTCGGGAGGCCAAACCCTGGTCATCTCCGCGCGTTGCTCGTACTTGATCCCGAAATGCCCGAGCAGGTTGTGGTGGATGACTTGCTGACTGGCAGCGGCGCACACCTCCTCGACCGTGTCAGGCAGTTCATCCAGCATGTACGAGAGGTCCTTAGGATCGGTGAACCTGCTCGGCGAGTTGTAACTCAGGGCGTTCTCGCTTGGGTTCAGTCTCACGGGCTGGGACGGGCCTATCCACGATATATGTGAACGAGTCCGCCACGACTCCGAGCAGTGCGGGGGGTGGGAATTTATGGGTTCACGTTCAAATCGCAGAGTGCTATGGGATAGAAAGACAATAGAGCGGGACCAAGTTCTTAGAAGGATTAGGCGGAGGTGTGTAAAGGGAGTAGTGTTAGGAATAGGAACTCACTTCAGGTAACGCCATGGACAAATGCGATTCTTAGCGCGCGCGACCTGGCTGTAGGGCGAGGCGGTTTGACAGCTGCGCCAGTTTTCCCACAGAATCGGGATGACCTCGCGCCGCATGCAATTACTCCTTTCCAA
>JASHUK010000181.1 GCA_030040055.1 Nitrososphaerales archaeon
CCTTCGACGACCAGGTGAGGTTCACGCAGGACGCGGGGGAATACCAGGGCGTCTTCGCCAGGGACGCGGACAAGAAGGTCGTCGAAGACCTGGCCGCGGCTGGGGCCCTGGTCAAGGCCGGAAGGCTGGTGCACGACTACCCGGTCTGTTGGAGGTCGGGGCACAGGATAGTCTGGCTGGCGAGGCGCGAGTACTTCTACTGGGTGGACAGGATCAGGGACGACCTGGTGAAGGCTGCGGACGGGGTCGAGTACTTCTTCGACTCTCCACGCAACAGGTTCCTCGAGTTCATAGCCGAGTCCCCTCCGTGGGGGATAACGAGAGAGAGGGTCTGGGGGACGCCCCTCCCGGTCTGGGTCTGCGAGAAGTGCCGGAGCAAGGTCCCCGCCTTCTCGAGGGCCAAGATACTCGAGCTCGCCGCCTCCCTGCCGGACGGGCCGGACTTCGAGCTCCACAGGCCGTGGGTCGACAGGGTGGTCCTGCGCTGCCCGGAATGCGGAGGGGATGCCAGGAGGGAGCCCTTCGTCCTCGACACCTGGCACAACAGCGGCTCAGCCCCCTACGCAGCCTTCACTGACGAGGAGTACGGGAGGCTGACCCCTGCGGGCTTCCTCACGGAAGGTATCGACCAGACGAGGGGATGGGCGTACACCCTGCTCGTCCTGAACGTGATCATGTCCGGGCGGCCGAAGGCGCCGTACAGGGCGTTCCTCTTCCAGGGGCACGTGCTGGACGAGTCTGGGAGGAAGATGAGCAAGAGCCTCGGGAACACGGTCTGGGGGCTGGACCTTCTCAGGAACAACTCGGCCGACGTCTCGAGGTTCTACCTGACCTGGAAGGGGTCCCCGGAGGACTCGATGAGCCTGGACGTGAGGGAGATGTCGGGGAGGCCGTACCAGGTGATGAACACCCTGTACCACCTGCACGTCTACCTCGCGCAGAACGGGGAGGTCGACGGGTACTCCCCGCAGAGGCACACGCTGGCGTGGGCCGAGGGGCAGGGCCTCCTGACAGCCATGGACAGGTGGATGCTCGCGAAGGTGCAGAAAGCGGTCAGCGCGGCGGAGTCCGCGTACGGCCGGGGCAGGTACAACGAGGCCTGCAGGGCTGTGGAGGAGCTGGTGATATCCCACCTGAGCCAGAGCTACGTCAGGCTCGTGAGAGGGGAGCTTTGGCGGGACGAGCCGGAAGAGAGGTCGAGGAGGCTGGCCATCTTCGCCGTGCTTGCCGGGGCCCTCGTCCGCGCCGACGAGATCCTGCACCCTGTGTCCCCCTTCGTCACCGAGTACGCCTACCAGGAGGTCTTCGCAGGCGGGAGCTGGAAGACCCCGCTCATGGCGGCCGGGCTGGCGGCCCCCGTCAAGACGGACAGGAAGGCGGAACGGACCGTGGACTTCGCCCTCCGCGTCGAGGAAGCGTGCAACTCGGCCAGGGTGAAGGGGAGGCTCAAGCGGAGGTGGCCCCTGAAGAAGCTCGTCGTGCTGGTCCCCAGGGACGACGTGGCGACGGCGCGGTCGGCGTCCAAGGTCGTCCGCTCCCTGTGCAACGTCAAGCAGGTCGAGGTGACCGCCGACCCGGCCGAGTTCCCGGCTGACTTCGACCTAAGGCCCAACCAGTCGAAGGTGGGGGCGCTCTTCAAGGCGCGGACCCGGGAGGTGCTCGGAGCGCTCGGAGCAGTGCGCGGGGGCGCCGCCCTGTCGTCCTACTGGTCAGGGAAGCCGGTCCGCCCGACCGGGCTCGAGGTCGACGTCCCAGTCTCGGCGCTGGAGTTCACCGCTTCTGCCCGAGACGGGTTCGAGATCGGAGAGGGAGGGAGGCTGTTCGTCGCAGTCGCCAAGGAGCGGGACGAAGAGCTGGTCGCCGAGGGGCTGGTCCGGGACGTAGCGAGGCGGCTGCAGGCGCTGAGGAAGAAGAGGGGTTTCGTCCCGACGGCGATCCTGGACTCCGCCGCGGTCGCCGGGCTCGACCCTGACGACGCGGCCCTCCTCCAAGGCAAGGGGGACGAGCTGGCCTTCCTGGTGAGGGTGAGGAGGTTCGATGTCGAGGGCGAGAAGGCGGCTGGAAGGAACTGGGAGGAGGACGACCTCGACGGGAAGCCCATCTTCGTGGACGTCTCCTAGTACGTTCGGACGCCTCAGACCTTGTCGGGGCTGTTGATCCCCTTTACCTTGATGTTGCCGATCAGTATGTTACCCAGGTAGTTCGTGGCGAAGGCGACGACGATGGCCACAAGCTCGGCGGCGAGGTACCAGACGCTGAAGTACTGCACGAGGAAGTAGAGGACCGCCAGGTTGACCGCAACCCCCACGGCCCCGACGGCCGCGAACTTCAGCCCCTTGGCCATGAAGTCCCTTATGTCCGGCTTCACGTCCCTCCCTCTGCGCGCGAGCGACTTAAGCCTGAACGAGGGCCGGTTCGGAGCCCCAAGGGCCCTGCTGTCAGACCGCGAACTCTGAGATCGAGGTCTGGTACGGGGCGAGCGTCCTGGCGTCGAAGCCCATCCTCCGGAGGTCGGACGCGAACTCGCGGGCGAAGCCGTGCGTCGTGTAGACCGTCTCGGGGGAGACGGCCTGGACGAGCTTGACGAGCTCTGGATAGTCGCAGTGGTCGCTGAGCGGGAAGGCGTAGTCAGCGCCCAGCGAGAACCTGTAGCCGGGCCCCAGCGCCCACCCGCTGAACGCTATGGTGACGGCCCCACAGTCCTTCTTCAGCTTGGCCATGCGCCCCCTGGACATCGGGGCAATCATCACCCAGGGGCCGCTCGGTAGCCTGTCCCCGCCGTCCGGGTCGTACGGGCGTCCCTCCTTGAGGGGGACCCCGTGCCTCATGTGTATCATGTTCATCCGGTACACCGACTCGTGGTAGTAGAGGGGCTCCCAGGACGAGAAGTAGTAGGCGAGGAGCTGGGCCTTCCCGAGCGGGTACCCCATCAGTATGACGGGCCTCCCGCGGTGGAACATCTGGCCGATCAGCTCGTTCACCTCCTTCACTAGGGTCGCCGTCTGGGGGAAGACGTACTCGGGGCTGCCGTAGGTGGTCTCCATGATCAAGACCTTGGCCTGGCGGGTCCTGCACTTCCCCAGGAACGCCCTCTCCCTCCCAGAGGCGTCCCCCGTGTAGTACACCTCGTCGTCGATCCTGATGGCCCTCGACCCGAGTATGTGCCCGGAGTCGAGGAGCTCGACGCCATCGGCCTTCTCCGTCGTGTCGCCCAGGTAGTAGCCTCTCTCCGCCGCCAGCTCCTTGGTCTCGGCTGACGCGATGACCCGCTCCCCCTCGGCCGGGTTGTGCATGTGGTCCACGTGGGCGTGCGAGACGAACGTGTAGTCCGCCGCAGTCGCCCCCTTCGGGTCGAGCGCAAACCTCCTCCCCCCGTTCTCCACGCGTATCGCGCCGTCCGCGGACACCTTGGGGCCCAACTCGACTTTCGGCCCCGCTTTCTGTTATAAACCTGAGACCCTGAACGCCTTCCAC
>JASHUK010000182.1 GCA_030040055.1 Nitrososphaerales archaeon
CTCTTTCTCTTGAGGCACGGCGAAGCGGGGAAGAGGCTAACAGCCATGGCAAGGGACCGAGAGAGGCCTTTGACCGTGGCGGGAAGACAGGAAGTCGAGAAGATCGGAAGGGCTCTGGCAAGGTCTGGGCTCGAGTTCGACCTCGTCGCGACAAGCCCGTTGAGGCGCGCCGCCGAAACTGCTTCGGCTGTGAGCGAGGCCTTCAAGAGGACCAAGTTGGAAGAATGGCCCGAGCTCAGCCCTGAGGGAAGCCGTGAAGCACTGTACAGAAGGCTCGCGAGGGTCAAGGCTGGCTCGTGTGTGCTCTGCGTAGGCCACGAACCCTACCTGACCACCGTGATAGGCGAGGTCGCAGGCAGAGCTGAGCAGTCGCCAGGCTTCAGGATAGCCCTGAAGAAGGGCGGCTTGGCTAGGGTGTCCATCACGACGTTCTCTCCAAGAGTCACAGGCGAGTTGCGGTGGCTCCTGACCCCGAAACAAATCAGGAAGATGGCCTGATGCCCGCTGGCGTCGCCGCCGAGCAGAAGACCATTCCTGACGCGGAAGTGCGTGTAGCGGTAATCGACGTCGGCTTCAATTCCTTGAAGATGATGAAGTACATCGTCGAAGTGGGAGGGTCCATCAGGTCCTATGGGCAACTGGGGGTGATGGCAAGGCTAGGAGAGGGGCTCGATCAGACAGGGCTGCTCGGGAAGGAACCCGTGTCCCGAACGTTGAACGCGCTTCGGTTGTGCCGCGAGACTGCGTCGCTCGAGTCAATCAAGCACCTGCTGCTCGTGGGGACAAGCCCCGTCCGGGAAGCCGCCAACAGGGACGAGTTCCTTCGGAAGGTGAAGGAAGAGACAGGGATGGACATGCGCGTGCTGACTGAGCGCGAGGAGGCGCTCTACGGATTCCTTGGCGCGGCCAAGTCGGTGGGGGCCCCTACCGCACTGTTCTTCGACCTGGGAGGAGGCAGCCTGCAGCTGACCTACGCCGAGGGCTTCCGGATCAAGAAGATACTGTCTCTCAGATTGGGAGCTCTGAAGCTGACCTCTTCGTTCGCAGGGGAAGACGGCCTCTTTTCCAGGAAGGAGCGCCAACGACTGGCCGAGCACGTCTCTCGGTCACTTCCGTCGAGGCTCGAGTTGGGGCTGAAGAAGGACTCGGTCCTCGTCGGGACAGGCGGGACCGTGAGGGCCCTGGCGAGGTTCGACCAAGAGTTGAGCAACTACCAGTTCAACAAGATCCACTGCTACTCGGTGGGCTTGGAGTCCGTCCAAGAGATGAGCAGGGACTTCTCCAGGCTGAACATCTCAGAACTCGGCAAGATCGACGCCATTGGGGAGGACCGCGCCCAGACCATCGTGGCGGGGGCACTCGTGGTGCGAACCCTGATGAAGAAGCTGGGGTTCAAGCGTCTGACCGTAAGCACCCATGGCCTCCGGGACGGCGTTCTCACAGACTTTCTCGAGAGGACCGTCAGGCCCGCTCAGGAGGAGTTCCGCAAGGAAGACGTGGAACGGCTCCTTCGGCCCAGGATGGCGCTCCGGCGCCAAGGGGGAAACCCGGAGCTTGCTGAGTGCCTAGCGAGAAACGGGTTCCTCGACCAAAGGCAAAGGCGGCTGCTTATGGCGGCAGTGGAGAAAGGGCGGGACCAGGAGTGCAGAGACGCGGACGCAGACGCCCTGTTCGGGATTCTGATGAGCGAAGACCTCCCCCTGGACCTGCAGGACCAGCTCTTCATGGTCATCTCGCTGGTCCGCGCAAAGCGGCCGAGGACCGCAAACTGGCTTCTTGAGCGGTATGGCTCCCTCCTTCGCGGCGACGACTTCAAGTCCGTCAGGAAAATGGGAGCCTGTCTGAGGCTGATGGAAATCCTGGACCGATCCTCTGCCAGGTTCAGGGTTTCATACTCTGCGGGAGTGAGGATTCTCGTCACGGAGAGTGACGGACCATTTCCCCTCGAACTAGCCAGGACATCAGCCTTGGCACTGTCCACCGCGATCAAGACCCAGGTCTCGGTCTTGGTGGCAGGTTTACATGGGCGGGAACGCAGAGCGAGCTTGGCGAGGGCGGTGAACAGGTCTGGCAAAGACTAACCATAGTTCTGGGCCCCAGAACGGACGCCAGGGAAGACTCCTGGTGGTCGAGGGGATAGACGGGTCGGGAAAGTCCACCCAGGTCCACCTCTTGGACAAGTGGCTCCGCAGCCTCGGACTCAGGGTCTTCTTCACCGAGTGGAATTCGTCGGACGTTGTCAAGGAGATCACGTCGAAGGGGAAGAAGAAGGCCCTCCTCACGCCCACGACATTCAGCCTGCTCCACGCCACGGACTTCGCCGACAGGTACGAGAGAAACATCTCCCCGCTCCTTGAGGCGGGATACTGCGTGCTGGCAGACAGGTACGTCTACACCGCCTTCGTGCGCGACGTTGTCAGGGGGTGCAGTCCGGCCTGGGTGAGAAAGGTCTACTCCTTCGCGGCGATTCCCGACATCACCTTCTACTTCCGGGTCCCCCCCGAGATAGCGATGGAGAGGATCCTTGAGGGCAGGCCCAAGCTGAAGTACTACGAAGCGGGTATGGACCTGAACCTGAGCAACGACGAGTACGAAAGCTACCGGATATTTCAGGGGCGCATAGTGGACCAGTACGAGTCGATGGTCGGAAGGGATCGGTTCGTGGTAATCGACGGCACGCTCGGGATAGAAGAGCAACAGGAGAGGATGAGACGGCAGGTCCTCAAGGTCATCCAGCGTCCAGTTGCGTCTCTTCCGGCTCCAGTCGAAACCAGGCGGGCGGGCGGCACATGAGAGAGATAGCCCCTCGCCAGCTCAGGTTCTACGGAGAGGGGATCTCCTACCTCAGGAAGGTCGAGTCGAAAGGGAGGCTGATAGTGGTCGAGGGCCCCGATGGCTCAGGCAGGAGCACGCAGGTCGACCAGATAATAGCGAAACTGGAGGCGGCAGGACACGCCGTGGTCACGACGGGGCTCAAAAGGTCGGAGCTGATAGGGTCCGGCATCCTCGAAGCGAAGCACAAGCTCCCATTGGGGAAGAAGACCCTCGCCCTGTTTTACGCGGCAGACTTCGCAGACCAGCTCGAACACAGGATTATCCCCGCGCTGCACGCGGGATACGTAGTCGTTGCCGACCGCTACATCTACACCCTCATGGCAAGGAGCAACGTCAGGGGAACGGGACGGGGCTGGTCGCACGACCTGTTCGGTTTCGCGATAAAACCCGACCTGGTCTTCTATCTCGACGTGCCTCCTGAGGAGCTCTTCCATCGCGTCTTCCAGAAGTACGGCACCCTCGACTACTACGAGTCAGGGGCAGATATGGGCCTGTCCGACGACCTGTACGAGTCCTTCGTAATATATCAGGAGAAGATTGCGAAAGAATTCGCGCACCTAGCGTCCAAATACGGAATCGTCAGGGTCGACGGAGGGAGGTCCATACCAGAGGTGGGGACGGACCTTCAGACCCGAATCGATGAGTATCTGGAGAGCCAGCGCCTGTAGCGCCGGCTGACTCCCCGCCCGGCCTAGTATCTGGGGGTGGCCGGGTCGACCTGCAGCGACCAGGCGTCTATTCCCCCTTTGAGGTTCGAAGCGTGTGTGAACCCTGCGTCCCTGAGGAGCCTTACGGCCGTCCTGCTCCTGACCCCTGTGTGACAGTATACTACGATGTTGCCGTTGCGGTTGAGCTCGTCGATTCTGCCAGCGAGTTGGCCGAGCGGAATAAGGGTCGAGCCGTCCAGGCGGCAGATGTGGTACTCGAATGGTTCTCTGACGTCCAGCAGAACCACCCGCTCCCCTGCCGCGAGCGCCCGCGCCAGCTCTTTCGGCTCGATGTCTGGCACTTCCGGTTGGAGACCGCAGAAGGCTTCGTAGTCGACCAGGCCGCTGACGGTCGGGTTCCTCCCGCACAGGGGGCAGCCCGGGTCACGCTTGAGCTTCACCTCAGCGAAAGTGGCGTCGAGCGCGCTGAACGACAGGAGCCTGCCGATGAGGGGGGAGCCCCTTCCGAGGAGGACTTTGACTGCCTCCCCCGCCTGTATCGTTCCCATCACCGCCGGGACCACCCCGAGGACCCCGGCCTCCTCGCAGTCGAGGACTGAACCGGGAGGGGGTGGGACGGGCCGGACGCACCTGTAGCAGGGGCCTGTGGGCGGGAAGAACACCGAGGCCTGACCGTCGAACCTAGACGCGCTGGCGAATACGTCCGGCCTGCTCAGCAGCTTGCAGGCGTCGTTGACTAGGTACCGGCCCGCGAGATTGTCTGTGCAGTCAGCCACGACGTCGTAGTCCCTCAAGACTCCAAGCGCGTTCTCCGAATTCAGCTTCAGCTGATGTTGCTCCACCGTCACTTCGGAGTTGATCGCAGCCAGCCTGCTCGCGGCGACCGCCACCTTGGGCCTTCCCAGGTCTTCCTCTCGGAACAGGACCTGCCTC
>JASHUK010000183.1 GCA_030040055.1 Nitrososphaerales archaeon
ATTCGGTACAACTGCGCGACACGATCGAGTCAGACCTAGAGACGTTCTTCGACCAGCAGCTGGACAAGGAGGCCAACTGGATGGCAGCTTTCACATCTAGGAATCCCTCTGACAGGAGTGCCTTTCTGGCGCACTGGCTGGAGATTTTGTCAGACGCCACAAAGACAACCCAAACGGTTCTCTTCGACGACCGTATAGCTGGCTATGTCGCGAGTTATAGGGACGAGGAGTTTGGCAAGCCCGAAGTCACCTATTGGATCGGGAAGGAATTCTGGGGGAGAGGCATGGCTACCGAGGCACTCTTGAAACTCCTCGGCATGGTGCGTGTCCGGCCGATATACGCCAGGGTAGCAAAGGACAACCTTGCTTCCATTCGCGTTCTGCAGAAGTGCAACTTCGTGCGCGCAGGAGAAGGAAAAGGATTCGCCAATGCCCGAGGAAGGGAGACAGAGGAGTTCATCATGAAGCTCGGGTAGTCTGACATACCGCCCCTAGTCTCTTCAACGATGCCTCGATGCTACTGCAATGCCGCTCGAACATGTTTATATGTTGAATAAATTTTCAACCAATTACAAGATTCGCCATGCCCCGAACGGCCCAGGCTAACAGGCAAATCCGCCAGGAGACCGCCGAGAAGATCCTCGAGGCGGCCAAGGCAGTCTTCGCACGAAAGGGACTTGCAGCAAGGATGACGGAAATCGCCGATGAGGCGGGCGTCAGCCAAGGCCTCGCGTACCACTACTTCCCAAGCAAGGAAGCCATCTTCGTCGCCCTGCTGCGCCAGATGACCGTGCCGGCGGACGAGATACGCAAGCGGGCTCAGAGGATTCCCGGGTCACCCCTCGAACAGCTGGCCCAGATAGTCTCGGCGATGGTCAAGCGAAGACGAGACGACCCTGGCTTCTATCAGTTTCTGCGCTACGCGTCAAGCAACGACTCGCTGCCGCCGGACCTCAGGGAAGGATTGTTGAAACAGGCCGGGGCCGTCTATGGCGCAATACGCGAGCTAATTGTTGAAGGGCAAACGAGGGGCGAAATCGCTAACGATGACCCGGATAGGCTGGCACGAGCCGTACTGGCATGTCTCGATGGACTATCTGGACTTGCGCCGCCCTCCCCCGAGCAGTTCGACAAGCAGATGCCAGACGCTCGAGTGATCCTTCGCATGCTCAGACCTGACCGGAGCCAGGAGTGACTCGGATGGAACTCAAGGGCGTCTGCTACGACTCCGGGTCATACATGGCCTTCAACTGGCGTCCGGACTTCGATTCCGCCACGGTCCGACGAGAGCTCGAAATAATCAGGAAGGACCTTCACTGCAACGCGGTCAAGATAACGGGACTCGACATCGGTCGTCTGGCCACGAGCGCCCGCGCGGCCCTCGAACAAGGGCTGGAGGTCTGGTTCTACCCGACTATATGGGACAGGGCGCAAGCAACAACTCTCGCGCACATAGCGGAAGCGGCAAAGGAGGCCGAGAAACTGAACCGGGAATATCCAGACAAGGTCGTGTTCGTCGTGGGCGGCGAGTTTACTCTCTTCATCAACGGCATAGTCGAAGGCAAAAACGTCGTGGAGAGGATGACGACCATATCGAAGAGGTTCGGGAGGCGAAACGGGGAGGCGCAAGCCGCCGACCCCGCAGAAGCGGTCTCCCGCCTGAAGGCGGCGGATCACAACAAGCTGCTTGGGAGTTTCCTGCGGGATGTTGCGCACTCGGTCAGACAGGTCTTCCAGGGCAGGGTGACGTACGCCTCGCTGGTGTGGGAGTCGGTCGACTGGGGCCTCTTCGACTACGTGAGCCTGGACTACTATCGAGCCGAGAGGATCAAGGACCGCTATGTGGACATGTTGGGGCCCTATTTCGAGATCGGAAAGCCCGTTGTGATAACCGAACTCGGAGTCCAGACCTACGAGGGAGCCGAGGTCAACGGAGCTGGTCTCGGCGGAAACATCATCGACTTCAAGTCTCAGTTCATTCATTACAGGCTGCCGCTGATAGGCAGATTCGTGCGGCCCAAACTCAAAGCCGGAAAGCACGTCAGGGACGAGAGCTCGCAGGCTCGTGAGTTGGTCGACCAGTTGACCGTCCTGGACAACACCGGCGTCCATGGCGCGTTCGTGTCAGCGTTCGTCGAGCAGACCAAGCCGTACGATGACGACCCGAGATACGACCTCGACATGGGAAGTTTCAGCCTCGTGAAATACCATAAGGGTGGGAAGAGACGTGGCGCGACCTATCCGGACATGCCGTGGGAGCCGAAGGAGTCGTTCAGGGCCGTCGCCGACTACTACGCGAACGGCGCAAATGTGACTGTCCCGACAAGAGGATCCAGGTGAGAGTGATGGCGCAGCCATCAATCGTGATCGAAAAGCTCACCAAGCGGTACGGGAAGTTCACGGCGCTCGACCACCTCGACCTCAGGCTCGAGGGCGCGAAGTGCGTCGGCTTCCTTGGCCCGAACGGCGCCGGCAAGACGACCACTCTGAAGATGGCCACGGACATGATTTTTCCCACCGAGGGGCAGGTCTTCCTGAACGGCGAGCGAGTCAGGGGGAACCGCGAGAAGGCGCTCTCCAACGCCGGGGTCCTGATCGAGTCTCCCGAAATCTATCCATCGCTGTCACCCAGGGAGGCGCTGTGGATGGCTGCGGAAATCCGGGGTGTCCCGCACGGCGAGAGGAACGGGCGCATCGACGAGGTGCTGGCTGAAGTGAAGATGTCCGATTGGGCTGACAAGAAGACGGGAAAGTTCTCCAAGGGGATGAAGCAGCGCGTCAACCTCGCGGCCGCCCTCGTCCAAGACCCCGAGATACTGATCCTGGACGAGCCGGCGACCGGTCTGGACCCGCGCGGGATGTCAGAGGTCCGCGACATAGTTCGCGGGCTGAAGAAGAGGAACCGGTTGGTATTCATGAGCAGTCACATACTGCAGGAGGTGACGGATGTCTGCGACGAGGTCGCCCTGATCAACGCCGGGAAGCTGCTCTTCTACGACACGCTAGCCAATGTGACCGCCAGGTTCTCTCACGGACAGTCGAGCGTCGACGCCACGTTCGCGGCGCCGGTGGACGCCCAAACTCTCCAAATCGGCTCGCTTGGGGGCGTCGGGAGAGTGGAGCAGCTAGACCCAGCGAGGCTGCGCATCCACTTTGAGGGAGGCCTTGAGACCCAGAAGAAGCTTCTGAAGGAGCTGGCTACGCTCGACATCGGACTGGTCGGGTTCCGCGAGTCAGGGAGCTCGCTCGAAGAGATCTACCTAGAGCAGGTGACCAAGGGAGATTGACCGGCCCGACGTCAGAGAGCCAAGAAGGGCGCCCGCAGGTGCGGTCGGCCGCGGCCAGCAAGGCGCTCCAGCTGGCGCGGTCGCAGTTCAAGGAGTATCTGCGTTCAAGGCGCTTCGCCTTCGTCATGGGAGCGGTAGCTTTCATCGGGATAGTCGAGACGGCAGTCCTCGCGTACTACCGCCCGACCACCACGATCGCAGACCCGGTCACCTTCTACTCCGGGGGTTGGGGCGGCCCCATAGACTACGTGATCCTCTTCGCGGCGGTGATCTTCGGGGCCGACGCAATATCGGGCGAGTTCCAGAACAAGACTGGCTACTTCCTCATGGGCCTCCCGCTCAGACGGTCTTCAATCTACGCGGGGAAGTACCTGGCCGCCCTGGCCGCGTCCTTGGCGGTCGTCGCGTTCTGGCTCTTCTTTCTCCTTGTGAACGGGGTATACTACTTCGGGGGTCGCGCGTTTCCCTGGCAGCTAGGCGCCTCCTTCGCGCTCTCGCTCGTATACCTCCTTGCCGTCCTCGGCACCGCCTTCCTCTTCAGCTCGCTGTTCAAGACCAGCACCTACGCTGTGCTCGTGGTGGCCGTCCTCTTCCTCATCGGCTTCTCGATCCTCCAGGCCTACGTCACCGACCTGGCCAAGGTCGAGCCGTG
>JASHUK010000184.1 GCA_030040055.1 Nitrososphaerales archaeon
CACGTCGTAGACGATGCCGAGTCTCCCCAGGTCCTCCTTGAACCGCGAGTTCCATTCGGCGACGTACTCGGCCGGCTCCTTGCCCAGCCGTTCGGCAGCAATCAGGATCGGGGTCCCGAAGTCGTCCGAGGCGCACACCTGGACCACTTCCGTCCCGTTCAGCTTGAGGTACCTGTAGTGGATGTCGGGGGGAAGATGCGTGCTGGCGATGTGGCCGAGGTGCAGGTCGTCGTAGGCATAGGGGAGCGCGGCCGTTATGATGACGCGTTCTTTGGTTAGTCCGACCACCGTCTCAGAAACGAGACGCCAAGCGGTAAAAACCTTGCGGGCTTCAGCCCGTCCAACTCTTCGAGTAAGCCTTCTGCTCCTCGGTCGGCTCTCCTATGGAGACCCCCATCGACTCGAGCGCTGCCGCCGCCACCTCGTTGTCCGCCTCTCTTGAGACCCCGTAGACCCTGTTCTCCATCTGCGAGTGTTTCGAGTGGATCTCCAGCGCCGCGAGGTACTGGTTTGCGAACGACATCTGCATGACCTCGGGCGGATGCCCCTCGGCGGCCACCAGGTTGGCTATCCTCCCCCTGGCGACGAGGTAAACCTTCTTGCCTCCGGGGAGCAGCACCTCCTCCACGTTCGGCCTGACCTCACGGACCCCCTTCGCCTCCGAGAGCATCTTTCCCACCTCGATCTCGACGTCGAAGTGGCCAGCGTTCGCCAGTATCGCCCCCTCCTTCATCTTCAGGATCGCCCCGTAAGGGACGACGTTCTTCTGCCCCGTCGCTGTCACGAAGACGTCTCCGGTCTCCACGGCCCGCTCGATTCCTGAGACCTCAAACCCGTCCAGGTGCGCCTCGATCGCCTTCACGGGGTCGACCTCCACGACCCTCACCCTCCCCCCCATCCCGCGGGCCCTCATCGCGACCCCTTTGCCGACCCAGCCGTAACCTATCACCACCACCTCCTTGCCAGCTATGAGCAGGGCGGTCGCCCTCATTATCCCGTCGAATGTACTCTGCCCTGTCCCGTACCTGTTGTCGAACAAGAACTTCGTCATGGCGTCATTGACGGCTATCACAGGGTAGGCCAGCCCCCTCCCCGACTCGAGCGCCCTCAGCCTGACCACCCCCGTGGTAGTCTCCTCCGACCCCCCGACGATCCCGTCCGCTCCTTTCGCGTGGGCTGCCACGTGGAGGTCGGCCCCGTCGTCGATCAGCTGCTGCGGGCGCGTGGCCAGGACCTGCTGGATGCACCAGTCGTACTCTTCAGCTGTCTCCCCCCTCCATGCCCAGACCTTGGCGCGCGTTGATAGGTATGCGGCTATGTCGTCCTGGGTCGACAGTGGGTTCGCCGCGGCGAGGGCGACCTCCGCTCCGGCGCCCAACAGGGCGTCGACGAGTACGGACGTCTCCTTGGTGACGTGAAGGCAGACCCCGAGCCTGACGTCCTGCAGCGGCCTCTCCTCGCCCTTCTTCCCGGCGAGCGTCGTGAGGGCCCCCATGTGCGCCTTCGCCCACAGAAAGTTCCTCTCTCCCAATTCCCTGAGCTCCGGACGAGCGACCTTGGTCAAGCGCCCTCCCCTCCCGTGGCTTCGCTCTTATTGTTACCCGACACCACGCCGTGGTTACTCCTGATCGTAGCGAATCAGCGACACGACGTCGTACCCTGACAGCTTCTCTCTCCCCCTGAGGAACGTGAGCTCCGCCACGAAGGCGAACCCGGCCACCTTGCCTCCCACCTGCTCCACTAGGGTCTTGGCCGCCTGCGCGGTCCCCCCCGTCGCCAGGAGGTCGTCCACGACAACGGCCCTCTCCCCCCGCGAGACAGCGTCTGAGTGCATCTCCAGCCCCTCCTTCCCGTACTCCAGTTGGTAGTTCGTGCTCACCTTCGCGGCCGGCAGCTTGCCGAGCTTGCGCGCGGGGACGAACCCGACCCCCAGCCTGTCCGCCAGGGGGGCGCCGACGATGAACCCCCTCGCCTCGACCCCGACTATCTTGTCGGGCTTCATCCTCACGCAGTGGTCCAGGAGGGCCAGGGTGACCTTGCGGGTCAGCTCAGGGTCCTTCCAGAGCGTCGTCAGGTCCTTGAAGACGACCCCCCTGTTCGGGTAGTCCGGGATTGACCTTATCGTCCTTCTCAGCTCTTCCTCGAGCTCGGGCACTACACCTTCACTCTCGCGTGCTCCAGGGCCCTTCCGCACTGGCAGCCTCTCCTTGAAGGGAGGTCCTTGACCACGTCGGCTATCAGCTCCCTCAGCCTTCCGACGCTCCTGTCGAAGACCCTGACCACCTCTTCGTGCGAGACGGGCCTGGCCTTCGGGTCCCCTTCCAGGCCGACGTCGTAGTCAGTGACGAGAGACACGTTGAGGTAGCACATCTCCTGCTCCCTGGCCAGCGTCGCCTCGGGGTACTGGGTCATGTTGACCACGTCCCACCCCTGGCTCCGGAAGAACCTGCTTTCGGCCCTGGTCGAAAATCTCGGGCCCTGGATGACCACCACCGTCCCCCCATCGTGGAACCGGAGCCCGGCCCTCTCGGCCGCCTCGGCTCCGATCCTCCTCATCTCGGGACAGTAAGGGTCGGACGTGCTGACGTGCGTGGTTACCGGCCCGTCGTAGTAGGTGTCCTCCCTGCCGTTGGTGAAGTTCACGAACTGGTCGCAGAAGACGACGTCCCCCGGCTCGACCTCCGGCTTCAGGCTTCCGACCGCGCTCGGGGCGATCACCCTGGTCACCCCCAGGGACTTGAATGCGAAGACGTTGGCCCGGTAAGGGACCATGTGGGGAGGGTACTCGTGCTTCTCCCCGTGCCTCGGGATGAAGGCCACCCTCCTCTTGCCGATCCTGGATATCATCACCTTGGAGCTGGTCCTCCCGTAGGGCGTCCTCACCGCGACCCTTTCGGCGTCCGCCAGCAGGGAGTAGAACCCTGACCCGCCGAAGACCCCCACCTCGGCAGACTGCTTCACGTGCCCGTCCCGAGGGCTTCGCGATTTAATCTTTTGAGAGACGCTGGGAAGAATTGAAATACCTACGCCCGAAGAAACTGGCATGGCTCGCCCATATTCGGAGCTGCTGGCAAGGGCAAGGGCAGGCGTCGATCAGGACGCGAAGAAGTCCGGTCCCCTCAGGCTGGAGCTTCCCACCCCAGACGTCATCTGGGTCGGCAACAAGACGATATTCAGAAACTACGGCGAGTTCCCGAAGCTCCTGCGCAGGGACTCGTCGAGGGTGTTGATGTACCTGGCCAAGGAGCTCGCGACCGCCGCCTCTCTGGACGGGGAGCGGGCCATCTTCATCGGAAGGAAGGACAGGGACTCGTTCTCCCAGCTACTGCAGCGCTACATGAAGGACGGGGTGCTCTGCCCGGTCTGCGGCAGCCCGGACACCCACCTCGACAAGGAGAAGAGGATGTGGTTCATGGTCTGCGAGGCTTGCGGCGCCCGCTCGGTGGCGAAGGTAGCCTAAAGGTGGCCGACGGGTTCTCAGTAAGGGCGTCTTCCTACAAGGATGCCACCCTGGTCAACGTCTGCGACCAGGAGCTGATCGGGCGGACCGTGTCGGAGGGGAAGCTGAAGGTCAACATATCGCCTGAGTTCTATTCGGGACAGGTGGTGGGGGAAGGGGAGGCTCTCCGGCTCATCCGGACGTGCTCCATAGTGAACCTTGCCGGGAGGAGGTCGGTACGGCTAGCAGTCGACAACTCGCTGGCCTCGGCCCAGGCTGTGAGGGAGATAGAGGGGGTCCCCTTCCTGATGATCTACAAGTTCGGTTCCTAGTTCACGTCCCCGAGCTTCCCGAGGAGCTCCTTCTGGGAGCCGGACAGCTTTTTCGGGACCACGACGTTCACCCTGACGTACTGGTCGCCGTTGCCCCAGCCGCCGGGCTTCGGAAGCCCTTTCCCCTTCACCTTGAACATCTCCCCCGGCTGGGTCCCTGGGGGGACGGTCAGCCTAACGTCCCCGTAGAGGGTGGGGACGCTCACTTCTGCCCCGAGCATCGCCCCGACCACGCCTACCCTCGTCTCCATGAACAGGTCGCTCCCGTCCCTCCTGAACGTCTGGTGCGGGAACACGTTGATCATCACGTACAGGTCTCCCGGCGGGACCCCGTTCTCCCCCGCGCTCCCCTCTCCTCGGAGCCTCAGGGTCTGGCCGTCCTCCACCCCGGCGGGAATCATCACCCTAATCCGCCTGGTCTTCGAGACGGTCCCCCTCCCCCTGCACTCCTTGCACGGGGACTCGACCACCTGACCCCTCCCCCCACACTTCGAGCACTGCATCACCCTGACGAGGCGCGCGAACCCGGTCGACTGGACCTTCTGGACCTGCCCCGTCCCTCCGCATGCGGAGCAGACCTTGGGGGTCGTCCCCGGCTTCGCCCCGCTCCCGCCGCAGACTCCGCAGACCTCGCTCCGGGGGACCTCGATCTCCTTCGCCGTCTCCTTCGTTATGTCCTCGAGCCTGAGCTGGAGGTGGTACGTCAGGTCGTCCCCTGCGCGCTCCCTCCGCACTCCCGCCCCGCCGAAGAACTGCTGGAGGACCTCGTCGAACCCCCCGAAGCCCCCTCCCCTGAAGAACTCCCCGAAGTCCGCCCCTCGGAATATCTCCTCCTGGCTGTACCTCTGGTATACCCCCTCCTTCCCGTAGGCGTCGTACTGTTTCCTCTTTTCGTCGTCTGAGAGGACCGCGTAGGCCTCCGATATCTCCTTGAACCTCTCCTCAGCCTCCGGGGACTTGTTCCGGTCAGGATGATACTGCAGCGCCAGGTTCCTGTACGCCTCCTTGATCTTCTCCTTCGGGGCCCCTCGAGGCACCCCCAGGACCTCGTAGTAGTCCTTCCCTGCCATGGTCCCGCCTACTTGCCTTCGTCCACTACCTTGTAGTCGGCGTCGCTGACGTTCCCGTCAGGGGCGGCTCCTCCCGGGGGCGGGGGGGCCTGTTTCTGCGCCTGCTGATAGACGGAGGACCCAACTTCCTGCAGCACCCTCTTCAGTGCCTCGTTCTTGTCTCTGATTGCGGCCGCGTCCTTCCCATCCAGCGCCTTCCTGAGCTCCTGCACTGCGCCGTCGATCCTGTCGAGGTTCCCCTTGTCGACCTTCCCCTCGAGGTCCCTCTTCGTCCTCTCCGCGGTGTACAGTATCGAGTCGGCCTCGTTCCTCAGCTCGGCCTCCTCCTTCTTCCTCTTGTCCTGCTCGGCGAACGAGTCTGCGTCCTTGATCAGCCTCTCCTTCTCCTCCTTCGAGAGCTTCGTCGAGGCGGTGATCGTTATCTTGCTCTCCTTGCCGGTCCCCGTGTCTTTCGCCGACACGGTGAGGATCCCGTTGGCGTCGATGTCGAACGTCACTTCGATTTGTGGAACCCCTCGCGGCGAGGGAGGTATCCCCGCCAGGTTGAACTCCCCGAGGGATACGTTGTCGGCGGCCATCGGCCGCTCCCCCTGTACCACGTGGATGGTGACCGCGGTCTGGAAGTCGGCTGCGGTGGTGAACGTCTTGGACCTCTTGGTAGGTATCGTCGCGTTCTTCTCGATCAGCTTCTCCGCTATGCCTCCGAGGGTCTCCACGCCGAGCGAGAGGGGGGTGACGTCCAGCAGCAGTATGTCCTTGATCTCGCCGGCCATCACCGCGCCCTGTATCGCGGCGCCTATCGCGACCGCCTCCATCGGGTCGACTCCCCTCTCGGCGGTCTTCCCGGAGACCTCCTCCACGAACTTCCTGACGAGGGGCATCCGCGTCATCCCTCCGATGAGGATCACTTTGTCGACCTGGGCGGGGGTAAGCTTGGCGTCGTTGATCACCCTGCGAATCGTCTCCTCGGTCTTCCCCACTATGGGGCGGGCGATCTCCTCGAGCTTGGTCCTGGTCAGCGTGTAGTGCAGGTTCTTCGGCCCCGCCTGGTCGGTCGCTATGAACGGCAGGTCCACGTCCGTCGACGTCAGGTTCGAAAGCTCGATCTTGGCCTTCTCCGACGCCTCCTTGAGCCGGGCCATGGCCGTCCTGTCCCCCCTGAGGTCGATCCCCGTCCTTGAGCGGAAGTCTTGCAGGAGGAGCTCGATGATCGAGTTGTCGACGTCCGTCCCTCCGGTCTGGGTGTCGCCGGAGGTGGCGAGGACCTGGAAGACGCCCTGCCCAAACTCCATTATCGTGGCGTCGTGCGTCCCTCCCCCGAAGCTGAAGACGAGGATCTTCATCTCCTTCTCCGACTTGTCCAGCCCGTACGCCAGCGACGCGGCTGTCGGCTCGTTGATTATCCTCACTACGTCCAGCCCGGCTATCTCGCCCGCGTCCTTGGTCGCCTGCCTCTGGTTGTCGTTGAAGTGGGCGGGGACCGTGATGACGGCCTTCTTGACCGGGTAGCCCAAGAACGTCTCGGCGTCCTTCTTTATCTTCTGCAGGATGTACGAGCTGACCTGCTCGGGCGAGTACTGCTTGCCGTAGGCGCTCACCCGGTAGTCCGTCCCCATCTTCCGCTTGATCTCGAAGACCGTCCCCTCGGGGTTGGTGACCGCCTGGCGCTTGGCAGGCTCCCCCACCAGGAGCTGCCCGTCCTGTGTGAACGCGACGACCGAGGGGAACATCTTCCCCGCGGGGGTGGCCCCCTCTGCGGACGGGATTACCACCGGCCTCCCTGCCTCCACGACAGAGGCGGCCGAGTTGGTCGTGCCGAGGTCGATGCCGATTATCTTCTCCCTGGCGCTACTCACTCTTGCCCTCCTCCTTCGCTCCCAGCTCCACCTTCACCATGCTCGGCCTGATCACTTGTCCGCGGAAGGTGTATCCCGGCCTCACCTCTTCGACCACCACGTCTTTCTCGCCGTCCCCCTGGACCTTGTCCACAGCCTCGTGCATGGAAGGGTCGAACTCCTTGCCCACCGCGTCGATCCTCTCCAGGCCAAGGGACTCCAGGACGCCCATCAGGTTCTTGTATACCATGGACACCCCTTCTTTCATCTCTTCCCCTTCCTCGGCGTCGACATGGCGGGCCGCCAGCCCGAGCTCGTCCAGTGGCCCCAGAAGCTTCGCGACCACCCCCCTGGCGGAGGCATCGTCCATCTCTCTCATCTCCTTCTCGACCCTCTTCCTGTAGTTGTCGAAGTCTGCCTGCAGGTATTTCAAGCGCAGCAGGTAGTCTCCGCTCCTCTTCTTCTCGTCGGCGAGTAGCCCCTCGGCGGTGTCCCCCACCTGGCTCGTCCCTGAACCCTCAGTCTCCGTTGTCAATCAACCCCTGCAAGGCTCACGGCGGCGCGGCTTCCAATCTATAAATTTTCAAGGGTTACGGGGTCGCTGTGGCCGAGGACAGCGAGTCCGACAAGATGAGAGAACGCCTCCTGCGCCTGGAGCGCGAGAACAGGTACCTCAGGAAGGATTCCGACCAGCGAAAGGTGATGGAGGAGGTGTTCGACAGGGCCACCCTTCTCGCGATTGAGGAGCTCGTCAGCAGGAGGGACCTGGGAGACCTCCACGGCGTCGTGAGCGCCGGCAAGGAGGCGAGGCTCTACTACGGGGTCGATCCGGCCGGCTTCCCGGTTGCGGTCAAGATCTATCTCACGTCCTCCGCCGAGTTCAAGAAGAGGG
>JASHUK010000185.1 GCA_030040055.1 Nitrososphaerales archaeon
GACGGCGACGAGAACTACCAGGCCTGCACCGTGCCGCTGGAGGGCGGAATCCCCGAGAACCTGTTCGGCGAGAAGTACGCCAAGCAGCAGCTGCTGTGCTTCACGAAGGACCTGGAGAGCTCGACCGCCTTCTTCTGGCGCGACGACAGGAAGACCCCCGACATCGAGTGCCTGAGGGTGAAGCTGAAGACGATGCAGGTGACCTCCCTCGGGACCAGCAAGTACGGGAACGTCGCCGTGGGGACGAACAGGAAGAACAGCGAGGTCGTACTCATCGACGGATACACCGCCGGCGACAACGTGCTCTACCTGTGGAAGGAGGAGACGGGAAGGCGCGAGCTCCTGTACGGCACGCCGATCGAGAAGAGGAAGGCGGGCAAGCTGTACCCTCCCAGCGGGATGGACAGGTGCAACTTCACCGACGACGGCAGGGGCCTGCTGGTCAAGACCACGGAGTTCGACGACGCGGGGTCGGTCGGGTACCTCCACCTCGACGGGCCTGCCAGGCTCGTGCCGGTGCAGGTCTCCGGAGCCAGACACAAGGGGAAGGGGGAGCTGGAGGACGTGGCCAAGGTCGACGGGGACCGGTATCTGGTCCGTTACAACATCGACGGCTGCAGCTTCGCCTACGAGGGCCGGCTCATCACAGGCAGAGGGAAGAAGGCGCCACGGAGGCTGGTCCTTGAGACGTGCGTGGTCGGGCAGGGGCCGGTGTCGGGAGGCGTGCTCCTCGGAATCGAACCCTGGAAGTCTGCTAAGGGCGGTTCGGGGCGTGCCGAGCATGGATACTCGTTCGCGTTCGCGACGGCGACGTCTCCTTCCCAGATTTACGTCTCGACCGTGGGGGGGAAGGTCCGGTACTCACAACTATCGAATGAGAGGGTCCTGGGGATCCCGAAGGAGCGCCTCTCCGCGGGCGAAGACGCGAGCTTCACGAGCTTCGACGGACTGAGGATAAGCGCCAGGCTATACCTGCCCGCCACGGGCCTCGGCTTCCAGCCGCCCTACCCCCTCGTGCTCTACGTCCACGGTGGCCCTCAGGGCCAGGAGAGGCCCGACTTCACGTGGTTCTCGATGCCCCTGATCCAGAACCTCGCCCTGAACGGCTTCGCGGTCTTCGTCCCCAACGCGAGGGGCAGCACGGGCTACGGGTCGAGCTTCATGAGGAGGGTCGACCACGACTGGGGCGGTAAGGACCGGCTGGACCACGTGGAGGGGCTGAAGGCGCTGGAGAAGGACTCGCGGGTCGACTCCTCGCGCCGCGCCGTGATAGGTAGGTCGTACGGCGGCTACATGACGCTGACCCTGGCGTCGAGGCATCCGGGGCTCTGGAAGGCCGCGGTGGACATGTTCGGGCCCTACGACCTCACGACCTTCTACGAGAGGCTTCCGGAGACCTGGAGGACCGGCGTCACCCTCACCCTCGGCGACCCCAAGAAGGACGCCGGTTTCTTCAGGGAGAGGTCCCCGTCGACGTACATCGACGATGTGAAATGCGCGATGATGATGATCCAGGGCAGGAACGACCCCCGGGTGGTCGAGAGGGAGACGCACGACGTGGTCGACCGTCTGAGGTCGAGGGGGGTGCCGGTCGAGTACATCGTCTTCGAGGACGAGGGGCACGACGTGCTCAAGCTCCAGAACAGGGTCAGGTGCTACAGGAGCATAACGCAGTTCTTCAGGAAGAACCTCTCGGCGGGCGAGTCGTAGGCACACTCCCGGCTTGGGCAGGTTCTCTCAGATCAGTGCGAAGGCTGTGACGAGTGAGCATGAGCTTCGCCCCACCTGACCACGGCGCTTAAAGTGCTGTCCGCTCACCCTTCGAGGACCGTACAATTGGACGATGCAAATGTGCGAATAGCCGAGCTAAAGGAGATGGTGAAGGCGTTTGGCGAGGAGCGAGACTGGGATAGGTATCACAACGCGAAAGATCTTGCCATCGGCATAGTCACCGAGGCCTCCGAGCTCCTAGAGATCTTCAGATTCAAGTCTGAAGGGGAGGCGGCTGAACTCTTGAGGGACCCCGCCTCCGCTAAGGCGATTAGGGACGAACTCGCGGATGTCTTCTACTTCGCGCTAAGGTTCGCCCAGAAGTACGGCATCGACGTGTCGGTCTCCCTCGAGGACAAGATCGAAGACAACGCCAAGAGATACCCCGTCAACAAGGCGAAGGGCTCCAACAAGAAGTACACCGAGCTGGGTCCATGAAGCTCTACTCAGGCTCCTCCGAGCAGTTCATCCAGGACATCCTAGAGAATAGGCTGGCCGACAAGCTCAGGACGGCGTACGAAGCCTACTACTACCGCCTCGCCAGCCCGCAGGAGCTCGTCTCGTGGACGAACTCGCTGCAGTTCGTCAAGAACATCATCGAATACGCTTCACTCAGAGACAACATGCTCGTTGTCGAATACGAACTCCCCTACTGCAACCGCCGGATTGACTGCTTGCTATTCGGCAAGGGAAAGGATGCCTCCCCCCACGCTGTGATAATGGAGCTCAAACAATGGTCGAAGGTCGAGAACTGCGACCTGGAGAACGAGGTACTGACCTTCACCGGCGGAGCCAACAGGTTCGAGCCCCACCCCTCGTTCCAGGCCCAGGGGTACTACTCGTACCTGAAAGACTTCGTCGAGGTCTTCGGAAATGACACCATCACTCTCTCCGCCATCAGCTACTGCCACAACTATTCCCGCTCTTCCGATGTTATGTTCGGCCCGAAGTTCCAGCCGGTGATGAAGGACTTCCCGCTGTTCGCCAAGGAGGATGTCCCGGAACTTGCCAGATACCTGAAGGAGCGGTTGTCCTCAGGAAACGGTCTTGAGGTCTTCAACAGGTTCACCAACAGCCCGGTCGGGCCGACCAAGAAGCTCCTCGAGCACACCTCACAGATGATTAAGGGGCAGAAGGTCTTCAACCTCCTTGAGGACCAGCTTGCCGCCTACTACGCCATCCTAGACAGGGCCAAGAAGGCCTCGAAGCTGAAGGAAAAGTGCGTAATCATCGTCAGCGGGGGTCCGGGGACCGGAAAGTCGGTCATCGCCCTTAACGTGATTGCTGAGTTGCTTTCGAAGGGGCAGACGGTCTTCCACGCCACGGGGTCGGCGGCCTTCACCAGCACCCTCCGGAAGATAGTAGGGACCAGGGCCGCGAGCATGTTCAAGTATTTCATCAGCTTCACCAACGCGGAAGCAAACTCGGTCGACGTACTCGTTTGCGACGAGGCCCACCGGATAAGGGCGAAGAGCGTCAGCAGGTTCACGCCAAAGGCGGAGAGGTCGGATAAGCCCCAGATAGACGAGCTCATAGAGACCGCGAAGGTCTCTGTCTTCTTTATCGACGACTATCAGGTCGTGAGGCCATACGAACAGGGGAGCACGGACATGATACGCTCGTCAGCCAAGAGACACGGCGCCCAGATCTTCGAGTTCGAGTTGAAGACCCAGTTCAG
>JASHUK010000186.1 GCA_030040055.1 Nitrososphaerales archaeon
ATCCAGGGGGTAGCCCTCAACTAGGGGGACGCGGCATGTTTGGAAAGAAACAGACCGACGCGGTGCCTGCGACCGGCGGCAGCGTGTTCGGGTCCACCACCATCGCCTGGGACGACCAGTACAAGCAGGGGAGCGTCCTTTGGAAGGTGCCCCGCAACATCAGGCTGAACGACAACATCGTCGTCAGGGAAGACGAGATTGCGGTGTTCTACCGGGACGGAAAGGTCCTGACGTACTTCGACCAGCCGAACAGGTACGCCCTGACGGACATCAACGCCCCCATAGTGGGAAAGCTGCTCAAGGACCTCACCGGCGTCCAGCAGGAGGCCGAGGTCTTCTACATCCCGAAGAGGTACCTGGACGGGAAGTTCGGCAGCACCCAGCCGTACCAGTTCACCGACCCTACGTTCGGGATCGTCAACCTGAGGGTCTTCGGAGAGTACAGGTGGAAGATATCGTCGCCTGAGCTCTTCATCAACCAGTTTGTCGGGACCTTCAACGCAGAGACGTCGGACGACGTAGAGGGCAGGATCAAGGAACAGATCGTGATCCTGGTCTACAACGCTCTGGGGAAGATGAAGGCGCAGGGCCTCAAGGTCACTGACCTGGCGGCCAACCTGACGAACGTGGAGCAGGTTGTTCTCGCCGCAGGGCCTGACAACGTGGGTCAGTACGGCATAGAGATCAACAAGATCTCCGGACTCACCATAAGTCTGCCCGACGACGTGCAGAAGGCCATCGACACGAGGTCTGAGATGCAGGTGTTAGGGGTGAACTTCATGCAATACCAGACCGGGAAGGCTATAGATGACGCCGCGAAGAACCCGTCTGGAGGGGCGGGTGTCACGGCAGGACTCGGCGCCGGTCTGGGAGTGGGATATGCGATCGGGGGACAGATGGCGGGCGGGATGGCGCAGCAGCAGACCAGGAGCTGCCAGAACTGCGGTTCGCTCATCCCCCTCAACACGAAGTTCTGCCCGAACTGCGGCGCTGAACAGGCGGCCCCCCAGGCCCCGGGAGCCCCCGCTGGAGGGGCGAAGTTCTGCCCGAACTGCGGCACGTCCATAGCTGCGGGGACGAAGTTCTGTCCCAGCTGCGGCCAGAAGCTCTAGGGCTGTTCCCTTCCGTCCAACGCACAAATAGCAGCGGGGAGTACGACCAGCCATGAGTTCTGGCAAGGAAGGCGTCCCGGCGACGATCCCTTACGACGTCTGGCAGCCGCTCATGGAAGTCAGGGCTCAGCTCGACGCGCTGTGTCCAGGCTCTCCGACCCCGGTGGAAGAGGTGCTGCGCGAGCTCGTGGCCCACTACAAGCGCTGTGCGGAGGCGGTCGGCGAGGCCGACGACTTCTGTGCGCGTGCCCAGGCCTGGAAGCGCTGAAGCGTAGCCCAATATAACACCCCGGAAGGGGACGAAGGGTTGCCGTCGATTCTGGCGGGAGCGACGTCGCTCTTCTACGAGGAGAAGGGTGACGGCGAGCCTGTAGTCTTTGTCCACGGCATCCCCACAGACTACAGAGCCTGGCGAGGTCAATTGGAGGCGTTGTCGGGAGGGAACCGCGTAATCTCGATCAGCCGTCGCTGTGCCGGGCCCGACCCCGCTGAAGTGAACGTAGCCGACTCCACCGTGGCAACGAACGCCGCCGACCTTGAAGGCTTCATCCGGGCGTTGGGAATAGCTCCTGCGAACCTGGTAGGACACTCGTTCGGAGGCTTCGTCTCCTCCTACCTGTGTCGGCGGAGCCCTTCGCTTGTGAAGTCCCTTGTCCTGGTGGAGCCCGCCATCCCGACCCTGCTGGTCCGAGACGGCAAGAGCCAGGCTCAGATGCTCTCGTTGCTGATCCGCAGCCCTTCGGTCGCCCTGGCGGCGAGGAGGTTCCAGAAGACGAGCCTGTACCCCTCTCTTGCAGCGCTGGGCAAGAAGGAGCTCGCGCGGGCGGTGCAGCTCAACGTCGACGGTGTGCAGGGGGTCGAGGGGGAGTATGCGAAGTTCGACCAAGGGACGCGCCAGATGATGCTGGACAATGCGAGGACCATCGGAGAGCTCGGGAATCAGTTTCCCGGCTTCGGCCCTGAGGACCTGCGATCCATGTCATGCAGAGCGTTGGTCCTCAACGGGGCCGAGAGCCCGGTGTGGCTCAGAAGGATCGGCGAATTGACTTCGAGATACCTGCCTGGGTCTCGGCGTGTCGTGGTTCCCGGGTCCAAGCACTTCCCTCATATTGAGAACCCTTCCTACTTCAACGAGACGGTCGCCGCCTTCCTCAAAGGCGGGACCCACGCTATTCCTCGCGTCTGAACTCGTAGCCGCACTTCAGGCAGACCCGTTTTCCGGGGACATCGGTGAGAACCTGCCTGGTGCCGCATCGTGGACACTCCACGGTGTGGTGCGCCGGCTTGATTGTGGCCGCATGTGAAGACCTGACCCTTTCTATGGCGTCGCGGTAGGCGTCCTTCCGGTATCCGGGGCTCACGTTTTCTGAGCCTGCGCTGGCTGGCCTACTTCCTCCAGAGTGAAGGTGAACCTGGCGCCGGGGAACTCCCCGGTCCCGACCCGCTCCCACGCGACCTTGTACGTCTTCGTGACGTTGGCCCCTATGATGCTAACCTGGCCAGGGACCTCGGCGAACAGCCGCTCCACTTTTGCCTGGTCCTTGGTGAGTATCAGGCTGCGCCTCCGTTTCATCAGGTATTTCACGGCGACGTTCTGGTGCGCGTGTCCTTCTACCTCGATCTTCTCCTTTCCGGTGTCGATTGTGAAGTGGCGCTTTGCCATTGACTGACGATTTGTTGCGTCCTAAATAAGCACTCGCGGCACGCCCATCAAGCCTGCGGCCGCTTTATGCTCGTAACTAGGAGCCGGAACTGCAAGGTCTTCCCTGCCATCGGGTGCTTGCCGACCTTGCCGTAGGCCCTCTCAGGCGGAATCGTGACTTCCTTCGTCTCGTTGACCTTCATCCCCATCAAGGCTTCCTCGAAGCCGCTGATTACCTGGTGGGCCCCCAGCACGACCTGAAGAGGCTTGTAGTCGCGGGCGGGGCTGTACAGCCCTGCCTTCTCGGCTTCGCTCTTCATGCTTGTGTCGAACACCTTCCCCCCAGGAAAGCGGCCGACGTAGTGGACGTTCACGGTGTCCCCCTTCTGCGCCGAGGCCTCGCTCATGCCGAGCGCGTGCTCGTGTTCATGTATAATGGTTTGCCTGACAAGAGCCGCCCCTCGCTGTTTGTGTCTGCCCACTCCTGCTTGGGCAACCTTTCGGCAGTGCCTCGCTCGGACATTGACCCTCATTCCGGCCTCCGTCCCTTCTCCCGCCGCGCTCGGTGCTAAGCAAGGAGCTCCGCACCTCCTTCGGCCTGAGGAGAGCCTTCGACCCTCCTGCATCCTTCATCCGCGCGAAGCGCCGCCTTCCGGTGGCGCAAGCTCTCGTGGGCACGAGGCAGAGCCGCTCGACGGAGAGGCAGACCGGGATCCGTAACCCTGCGCGGGGTCACCATCGGCGCGGTCCACATCCCCCGCCTGACGGCGCAGCCAACAGCGAGAGAGCTACCTAGCACGTTGGCCTGCGTGCCTGTTATCCTTGCGGGACTCCGGTCGATGACAAACTGCAGATTTTCTGTTGACATCCTATCATCAGACGGGATAGACTAGACCTTGACCAATGGTTTCGCTGGAGTTGAGCCGTGGACTCATATGGCGCCGATGACGCCAATCAGGCATGTCTGAGTCTACGATGCACAAGGACATGAAACGCGTCGTCCGGTCACAGCTCGAGCGGGACAGTTACTATTTGATGGAAG
>JASHUK010000187.1 GCA_030040055.1 Nitrososphaerales archaeon
CAACACGTTCGGGGGCCTGAAGGCGAGGGGGCACCCGGTCGGCGCGACGGGAGTGTATCAGATAGCCGAGGCGTACCTGCAGCTCACCGACCAGGCGGGGAAGAGGCAGGTCGAGGGAGCCGACTACGCCGTGACCCACAACATAGGGGGGGTCGACACGACGAGCGTCGTCCACGTGCTGGGGAGGGCGTCCTAGGGTGGTCATCCAGTACTGGAGGATAAGGGACAGGTACTACAGGCTCGTGGGGACGAAGTGCGACTCCTGCGGAGCGGAGTTCTTCCCCCCGGTCTACAAGTGCAGGAAGTGCGGCTCGGAGAAGCTCTCGGACAAGGAGATGCCCAAGGAGGGCAAGGTCCTGACCTACACAAAGCTGTACGAGCCTCTTCCGGGGTTCGAGGCGCAGGCGCCGTTCTTCCTCGCGGTGATCGAGCTGGCAAACGGCGCGAGGGTCCTCGGCCAGGTCGTGGACTCCCCGGACGACTCTGTCAGGACGGGGGCGAAGGTCCAGTCGACGGTCAGGAGGATGAGGGTGGACGGGGAGTCGGGGCAGATCATCTATGGGTACAAGTTCATAGTCGCCACCTAGCGTAGGCGGCTGCGGTTCTCGCCGGTACGGAAAGTCTCCCCATTCAGAACGAAGCGTCGCGCGGGCGGGTCGCGTTCGCCGGGCTCGGACGGAACACCCCAAATACCCTCAGGTTCCCTTCCCGGCCGGCCCATTGAGCGACGTCACCGACGAGTTCATGACGGAGATGCTAAAGACGACACGGCGCTACACGATGGTGCTCCTCCACAGGACCGCTCGGAGAGGAGACCCCGGCGCGGACGCGGTCGTCTGGGAGCACGGGCGCAGGAACTTCGCGCTGCGGAGGGACGGGCTGATCTGCCTCGTCTGCCCGGTCGTCAAGGATGAGACCGACGTCGCCGGCCTGTACATCTTCTCGGCGGACCTCGCACGGACAAGGAAGGTGATGGACGACGACCCGGCCGTGAAGGCGGGCATCTTCACCTACGAAGCCCACGTCATCGACGGTTTCCCCGGCGACGCCCTGTCCAGGTAGTCCGCCTCGCTGAGCCGCGGATAGCATTTAACCCCGCCCCCGTCAGCCTGCGGGCATTGGCGTTCGACGACGTGGTGAGACTCGCGCAGAGGAGGGGCTTCTTCTTCAAGTCGGCGGAGAGCTACCCCAACTCCCCCGCGGGCTTCTGGGACTACGGGCCCCTAGGCCTGGCGGTGAGGTCGAACGTGCTGGAGCTCTGGAGGAGGCTGCTGGTCAGGCGCGACGGGATGCTCGAGATAGACGGCGCCCAGATCCTACCGAAGAGCGTCCTCGAGGCATCCGGTCACGTGCAGAGCTTCACCGACCCTTACGTGAAGTGCGCGAAGTGCGGGTCCGTCTACAGGCCCGACAAGCTCCTGGAGGAGAAGACGGGCAAGCCGGTCCCCGAGAAGCTCCAGGACTCGGAATACGACTCGCTGCTCGCCCAGGCCGGAGTCAGGTGCTCAAAGTGCGGGGCCCCGCTGACTGGCACGGGCAGGTTCAACATGATGTTCAGGCTCGGGATCGGCCCCCTGCAGGAGGAGGCTTATCTGAGGCCGGAGACATGTCAGAGCATATTCGTGGACTTCCCGCTCCTCTACAAGACGCAGAGGGTGAAGCTGCCCTTCGGGGTCGCCCAGTTCGGGCGCAGCTTCCGCAACGAGATCGCCCCCAGGCAGGGGCTCCTGAGGCTGCGCGAGATCAACCAGGCGGAAATCGAGGTCTTCTTCAACCCGGGTAAGGCGGACGCCCCCAGGTTCGCCGGGACGGCTGGCGACCTCCTGACCTTCCAGCCCCCGCAAGGGGGCCCGGTGACCGCCTCCGTCTCCGACTCCGTGGAGAGAGGGCTCGTACCGAACCGGCTGGCGGGGCACTACCTGGCCCTCCTCCTAAGGTTCTACGAGGCGGCGGGGCTGCGGAGGGACGCGCTTAGGCTAAGGGTCCTCCCCGACGAGGACAGGGCGTTCTACTCGAAGGCCGCGTACGACCTCGAAGCGAGGCTGTCCGTCGGCTGGCTCGAGCTGGTCGCCTGCAACTACAGGGGGGACTACGACCTCTCGCGCCACGCGGCAGCCAGCGGGACCGGGTTCGACGTGGACGACGACGGGACGAAGGTCGTCCCGCACGTCTTCGAGCTGTCGATGGGGATCGACAGGACTGTCTATGCCCTCCTTGAGAGCTCGATGGGCGGGGAGGGGGAGAGGACGGTGCTTTCGCTGAAGCCGTGCATCGCGCCGCGCAAAGTAGGGGTCTTCCCCCTCGTGAACAAGGACGGCCTGCAGGAGGCCGCCGGGGAGCTGAACGCCGCGCTCCAGGACCGGTTGGACTCGTTCTACGACGAGTCTGGCTCCATAGGGAAGAGATACGCCCGGGCCGATGAGTCCGGGGTCCCCTTCTGCGTCACCGTCGACTACGACACGCTGAAGGACGGGACGGTCACGCTGAGGACAAGGGACACAAGGGCTCAGGAGAGGGTGAAGTCTGACTCGGTGGCCGAGCGGATAGTGTCGGAGACCGCGTTTCCCCCGATCAGGCTGTAGGTCAAACGAGGCGGACGGCGAGCGCCAGGGCCAGGGCGGCGACCCCCCCGACCACGGTGGCGGCTGCGTTCACGACGTTGTTCTCGACGAAGGGGACTCCCCTCTCGACCACTGTCCCTTCCCCGCAGTGCCTGAGGGCCTCGGTCGGCTTCAGGCAGACTGGGCACCGCCCCTTGCGCTGGACCACCGCTCCCATCAGGCTGTCCCCGACCGACCCAGCCACGCCCCCGAACACGCAAACGCCGACCACCCCGAGCCCGGCGGAGGCAGCCAGACCGGCCCCCGGGACGGTCCTCAGGGCGAAGGCGAGCCCGCCTATGACAAGGCAGGCTAGGGCCGCCCCCCCGAACCCTCTTGGCGTGACGCCCCCGGAGGAACCCGGCTGGACGAACGAAGACGGCCTGGTCAGAAGCCTCGGCCTGCTGCGGCTCAGCAGGCCAAGCTCAGTCGCGGCCGTGTCGGCCGCCGAGGTGGAGACGGCGCCCAGAAACAGAGCGGAGAAACCGGGCCAGGGGTGCAGGATCTCTCCGATGGAGAAGAGGGAGGCCATTCCTCCGTTTGCCAGTATGTTGGGCCAGTTCCTCGCCCCTCCCTTCTCCTGAGCCCCGCCGAGCTTCTTCTTGTACCCGTACCTGTAGAACGTGACCGCAACCCCCAGTACGAAGAAGGCGGCGACTATGGCGAACCACGACACCCCGCCCCCGTAGATTATCGCCATGCCGACCGCGACGCTGGCGAGGAAGCCTCTCGTGTCTATCGTCTTCAGCAGGACGGCCAGAGTCGCCACGAGGACGACGAAGGCGAACTCGGCCAGGACCTCCAGTAGAGCTAGCACTTTCCCCGCGTCCCGGCCCACGGTAAAAAAGGCGTTCCAAAGGAGGTTGTCGGCAGTCATTGAGGATTCTATACGGGGTCAGCCCGGTTGGGTTGGGGCACGCCACTAGGTCCCTCGTCGTGGTCAGGAAGCTCAGGGAAGCCGGGGAGGACGTCCAGCTTGTGTCCGGGGGGACCGCCGCCGACTTCCTCCGGTCCCAGGGGGAGGAGACGCTCTCCCTGGTCGACGGGGCCGTACCGAGGGTCTCTGGAGGGGAGATGAAGGGGGCGCTCTTCTGGTATGTCAGGTCGTGGCTCGCCTACAGGCGGACGCTCCCGCGGGCCAGGAGGCTGCTCCTCGAATACGCCCCGGACGTCGTGGTGGGGGACGAAGAGTTCACGACCGTCTCCGCCGCTATCGAGGCTCGGAAGCCGGCGGTGATGGTCAGCGACGAGCTGGAGCTCGGCTTCGCGCGAGGCTGGGCCGCGCGCCGGTTCGAAAGGAGGGTGGAGCAGTGGTACCAGGGGCTCCAGGAGGGGGTGCGGCTGCTCGTGGTCCCGGAGAAAGGAGAGGACGCCGGGAACGTCAGGCGCGTCGGCCCGATCGTGAGGGGTCTCACGGGGGGAAGGGACGAGACTCGAGCAAGGTTCGGCCTGCCCCGGGGGAGGATGGTCCTGCTCTGCATGAGCGGGAGCGGCATCGGAGACTACCTCTTTCGGGGGACGGAGGAGGGGGTCAGGTCGCTGGACGACCCGGACGCCTTCCTCGTGGTGGTCGGCAACCGAGGAGCCAGGCACTCCGGCTACGGGGTCCACGACGTTGGCGTGGTCCCGGACGCGCAGGACCTCGTGGCCGCCGCCGACCTGGTGGTCAGCTGCGCAGGCAAGAGCACGATCGACGAGGCCGCCGCCTACGGGACCCCGATCGTCGCCATACCGATAAGGAACCACGCGGAACAGGAGAGGAACGCCGCGTCTCTCGGGCTGCGCGCGGACGACCTCGGGAGGCTCCCTTCTCTGGTCAAGGAGATGGTCGGCAGGAGGTCTGACCCCCGGCCTTCCGACGGAGCGGAGCGCGCGGCGGACCTGATCAGGTCGGTCACTTGGCCGCCTGCCCCCGGGATGGGGGGACGGCGGACCTCAGCGAGGCTATGATCGCATCGACCGTCGGCGAAGCGGAAAGGGCGAGGATGAGCCCCTCCCTCCTGGCGAGGTCTACGGCGAGCGGGTCGACTTCCTTGGGACCATGTATCACCACCACCCTCGGCTTCAGCTGAGACACTCTGACCGCCACCAGCGGGCTCCTCCCCATCCCGACCCTGGTGAACACCAGCGCCCGCTCGGTGGTCGCCCCGAAGATCCTGTAGAAGTCGTACCCCGAGAGGGCATAGATGGTCTTGATGCTGTCCACGACGGTGTAGCCGTAGAGCCTCACCTCGTCCGGGTCCCCGACGAGCACGCGCGCTTCGAGCGCGTCCAGCAGCCTCGAGGCTGGCACAGGCGCGTGGAACTCGTCGATGGCGAGGATGGCTTCGTCCTTCTCGGTGGAAAGGAGCCGGGAGACCATTCTCCCCCTGCCTTCGTCGAGCTTGACCAGCCCTTCAACGTACTTCCGGACGAACCTCGCCCCAGGGGAGGGCCTCCGACCGCTCTCGTAGTCGCTGAGCACCGACGGGGAGATGCCCAGGGAGTCCGCGAGCATCTTCTGCTTGATCCCGAGCTTCTCCCTCCACGCTTTCATGGTGCGCCCCGGGTCCGCGCTCGCGACGATGTCGCCGGATATCTTCCCGACCGCCCCTTCGAGCTCGGAAGCCACAGGTTAGGCGCCTGTCGTAGCGCTTTTGAGGTTTTTGTCGATTGCCCTCTATTTCTCTCTGGCCAGTGCCGAGACCTGCTCCTTCACGGCCCTGACTCCGGACTCGACGGTCCTCTGCCCCCTAGAGAGCCCGAGCTCGCGCGCCAGCGACTCGCCCACCATCCGCTCCCCGCGTTCGGCCATGCCGGTTATCACGTTCGGGTCGGACCCCCTCTTGCCCTGCTGCTGGGTCACCGTCAGCTGCTCCAGCGCGGCGACGGCCTCGAGCCCAAGAAAACAGTAGCATTCGGCGTGCTCGAACGAGGAGGATAGGTACTCCGCCTTGCCCTTGACGATGGCGTAGCTGAACTCCGTCCACTGGGCCGTCCTTCGTGGCGAGTCGGTCCTAGACCCGAGCGAGTCGTACAGGATCCCCAAGGCGTCCGACCTTACGGAGCACGCCTTCCTTGAGCCGCGCTCGAGCCCGGCCCCCTTCGAGAACGCGCCGAACCTTAGCGGAGAGTGCGCCGACTCTGCCCTCAGCTGGCTCAACAGGTGGCTGGGGGCGGGGACGACCTGCCTGGAGTACAGCCACCCGAAGGCGAGGTCGTATGAAGCCTTGAGGAGCCAGAAGTCGGCGTCCCTGAGGGCCTTCATGCCAAGGGACTCGTCGGCCCTCCCGAGGGCCTTCACGGCGGACGAAAGCCTGGCTTGGAGCGCCTTCTTGCAGTTCGCCTCGAATACCGCCGCGCCGGTGGCGGCTCCAGTGGATACCGTCATCCCCGAGTCCCTGACGGCCCTGGCCCTTGCGAGGGCCAGCCCTACTTCGGGGTCCTGCGGCGAGAGCACTTCCCTGTGCGCGACGAAGAAGACGTCCAGCAGCGCCCCGCCGAGGCGCAGAGACGCGGGGGGACGAGGCTCGTCGGACACCACCAACACGTCCAGCTCGCAGCAGGGGCGGGCTATCCCAGCCGAGTGGCACCCTACCACCGCCACGGCAGCGTCCCTGTACTGGTCGAGCAAGGGCCCCAAGACGGTTGCCGCGGGGGGGCCTTGGCTGGACACGCGCAGGCGCCGACGTGAGACGCGATAAAACCGTTCTCTGCCAGACGGCCCCTGAGGGCCCGCGCGAGGGAGGGTATCCTGAAAGAAATGCAACGGACTTTGAAACGTGTACGATTCGTACACAAAACATATATATTAGATACGGAAGTCGTCAGTTGTAAGACCAACAGTTACGGTTGGGACTCTAAAATTGTCTGAGAAAGACTACTCGCGGCTGATGCGCCTGCAGAAGGCGTTGGACAAGTGCCCTAGGTGCGGGAAGGGGCCAATGCTAGTGGACACTGCGGGGGGCGAGTTCTTCTGCGGCAGCTGCGGCTTCGTGGTCAAGGAGAAGATCGAGGAGGTCGGCCCCGAGTGGCGCGCCTTCTCCAAGGAGGAGAAGGACGACAGGAGCAGGGGAGGGATACCGACGTCGATAGCCATGCACGACATGGGGCTGGCTACGGTGATAGGTGGGGTAAACAAGGACGCTTCGGGGAAGTCGCTGTCCGCTTCGATGAAGGCCACGGTGGAGAGGCTGCGGACCTGGGACAGCAGGAGCCAGGTGCACGAGCCCGTCGACCGCAACCTTAGGCAGGCCTTCAGCGAGCTAGACAGGCTCTCAGACAAGCTGTCGGTGTCCGACGCAGTGGTCGAGAAGGCGGCGTACATCTACCGGAAGGCGCTGGAGAGGGGGCTCGTGAGGGGGCGCTCGATATCCGCCATCATCGCCGCTTCGCTCTACGCCGCGTGCCGGGACACGCAGACGCCCCGGACGCTCAAGGACCTCGCGGCCGTCAGCAACGTGAAGAAGAAGGACATCGCCAGGTGCTACAGGCTCCTACTGAAGGAGATGGACATCAAGATGCCCGTCGTCGACCCGACGAAGTGCGTGTCGCGCATCGCGTCGAAGGCCGGGCTCTCCGAGCGGACTAAGAGGAGGGCTCTTGAGATTCTGAAGCGCGCAGAGGAGACGCGCATATCGGCGGGGAAGGACCCCATGGGTCTGGCCGCGGCCGCGCTCTACGTGGCGTGCACCCTGGAGGGGGAGGACAAGACCCAGAAGGACGTGGCGGAGGCGGCGGGGGTCACGGAAGTGACGATCCGCAACAGGTACAAGGGCCTGCGTTCGGCCCTCGGCATCTAGGCCGGCTCGTCTCTGGTCAGCCGGGCGGCCGCGATCTCCCTTAGCTTCTGCGCGGGGAAGACCGACGGGAAGTTGTCGGACAGTATCTTGGAGTAGGCCTGCGTCTCCGCCTCGTCCATGAACTGGAACATGTATTTCCCCGAGTAGGGGGCAGACTCCCCCTCGCGCCTGAGGAACTCGATGTGGATCAGCGGGTCCCCCTCCCTGATGGTGATCGGCGTCCTCTCGTTGCTGAGGTTCACGAGCTCGAGCGCCAGCCTCCCGACGAAGCCGCTGTGGACCTTGACCGAGTTCAGGAACGAGAGCCCCATCCTGCCGAAGCGGCTCTTCGAGGTAAGGTGGGCGACGCAGTCAGGTGGGGTGAACACGATCTCCTTCGAGATCATGTTCCTGTGCTCCAGGTAGTTCAGCGTCCTGTCCTCCCTCACGGTGAGGACGTAGCCGTCCCCGTCGAAAGCTCCAGGGTCGGAGGGGCTTATCACCCTGTACCTCTCGACCATCTCCTTCAGGATCGAGGCCCCGAGGACTGTCAGCTCTATCGGCCACCCCGCCCGCCGGCTGGCTAAAAGCTTCAGCAGGAGGGGCCTCTTGGCTCGCGCCCCGGTTGAACAGCCTTGGTAGCCCGGCGTACGCGACGAGCACGACGCAGCCTATCCCGAACAGCCCGAACATCTCCAGCGACACCAGCTGCTCCAGCCCGTAGCCCGGACTGGACTCCCACGGTATCCCGAAGGCGCCCTGCCCGTAGAAGGCGAAGACGCTCGCCAGGTAGTCTATCCCCCAGTGCCCGAGCACGGCGACGTGGAAGCCGTACTTGATGTAGAGGTAGCTCAGGACCACCCCCCCGTACACCGCCTCCGGGAGCTTCCCCAGCTCCCACCCGCCGCCGCAGATCCCAGCGATCCCAACGTGGCACGCCCCGAACACCCCGGAGCTGAGCGCCCCGGCGATCCACAGGGCGACGATGGTCCCCGTGTTGTTCGCCACTCCCTCGTACGCGGCCGACGGCCTCCAGAGCGCCTTCAGCGCCGACTTCGCCGGCCGGTCCAGCGCGAAGAAGAGGGCGACCAGCCCGATGATCAGGACCCTGAAGCCGAACTCCTCTCTGAGGGGGGCGATCGCCAGGCTCATCAGGGTGGTCAGGGCGTCCAGGTTGGCGAGGGGGTTTCCCGTCGACGAGCCCGCGAACGACACGAAGGCGTCCACCACCCCGGCAGTGAAGACC
>JASHUK010000188.1 GCA_030040055.1 Nitrososphaerales archaeon
CGGGCTCGGACACGCTGGGGGCCTTCGCGGTCCTGGCCATCGCCATCAGCATCGCCGGGCTGGCAATCCTGATACTCTTCTGGAAGAAGAAAATCTGAGCCCCGATGACGAAGGGCCTCATCTTCGACATCGACGGGACTCTGGTGACCCTCGTGTTCGACGCGATCAGGACGCGCGGGGAGCTAATAGACGAGCTCCGACGGACGGGGCTTGACGCAGGCTCGCTATCGGTCTCCTCGACGGTGAGGGAGATTCTCGACGAGGCGAGGCGCCAGACCTCGGCCGCCCCGGCATCCAGCTTCGAAGAGGTCAGGAAGAGGCTGTACAAGATCCTCGAGACGTCGGAGCTGAGGACCTCCTCCTCGGCCACGGCCCTCCCTGGGGCGAGGATGACGCTGGAGTCGCTGAAGCGCAGGTCCGTGAAGCTGGCCGTCCTCACCAACAGCGGCCGGAGGCCCGCGCTGGCCGTCCTGGAGCGCGAGGGGCTCCTCGGGTTCTTCGACTTCGTCCTGACGAGGGACGACGTGGACGCGATGAAGCCCAGCCCGGTGGGGTTGGAGGCAGCGGTGCGCCTGATGGGGCTCCCGAAAGCGGAGGTCTGCTACGTAGGAGACAGCTCGATGGACGTGGCGGCCGGGAAGGGCGCGGGGGTCAGGGTGATCTCCGTTGCCACGGGCGGGCACGACGCGGAGCGGCTCAGGGCCGGGGGCTCGGACGTCGTCCTAGGCTCGCTCGAGGAACTGCCTCCATTCCTGGACGCTCACGGAGGGCCCCGAGCCGGGGGAGAAGGGATGGGCGCTTCGGCCGTCTCCCGTCAGAATATCTAATAACGCCGCGCCGCCGGGCGGGGCCGGTTCAGATGCCGGCCTCGAAGAGCCCCCCGCCCTACTACATCGTCGGCCTCCCGGAGGAGCCGCTGGAAGCCGCGGAGGCCAAGCTCAAGTTCGAGCGCCTGTCGGACGAAGTCTGCAGGGTCTTCCCGTTCGTAGAAGAGATCAGGGCGGTGGTCAAGTCCAAGAAGCCGGGCAAGACACACGCCAGGTACGAGGTGTCAGTGGAGGTCTACACTCCGAAGGAGAGGCACGCGTTCACGGAGGAGGGCTACAACCTTGCCGCCGTCTTCGACTCCCTGGGGCCCAAGATGAAGAGGCTGCTGTCGTCGAGGCAGTCGAGGGTCACCGCGAGCCACGGGGACGCGCTGCGAAAGGAGCCCGAGCCCGAAGGCGAAGAGTACTAGGGGCCCTTCGGTCGGGGCGCCTGCTCTCTGAGCTTCGCCACTTCCTCTTTCAGGGCAGCCAGCTCGGCCGATGTCTGCGACGCCTCCGAAAGCAGGTACGTGGCGTCCAGCGCGTCGCGTCTCAGCCTCCCGTCCTCGTCGGGCCTTCCGGCGACCTCCCGCATGGCCTCCAGGAGCCTCGCGTCCTTCACCTCGGGGACGAGGCTGGCCACCAGGTACTGCCGCACCCTGAACTGCTTGTCTTCGAGGGCTATCTTCTTGATCAGGGAGACGTCTTCGTTCATCAGCGTCCCCCTCTTCTTGATTCCTTTGAGCGCCCCGATCCTGGCCCGCGCCGGCCTGCCATACTTCAGATTCTCCCGCAGGACCTCAGCGACCCGCTCGTCCTTCAGCTTGCCCATCGCGTCCAGGCAGGCCTCCTTCAGCGTCTCGTTCGGCGTCACCGACTCCATCGCCTTCACGAGCAGGGGGAAGGCCTCCTCCGGCATCGACTTCGCCACCGACAGGGCGGCCTCGCACCTGACGTACGGGCTCGAATCGTCGAACAGGAGCTTCTTCAGCTGCTCCTTCGCCCGCTCGCCCTTGAAGGAACCGAGGGCGGCTGCGAAGCCGCGCCTCACCCTCCGGTGGCCGACCGGGCCGACCTGGAGGACTGCCGATAGCGCTTCCTCCGTCCCGATCTCCCCCAGCGCCTTCAGGGCCTCGGCCCTGACCTCCCAGAACTGCTCTCGCAGCGCCGCCTCCTTGAGGAACGCCACCGCCGACTCGGCCTTCGTCTCGCCGAGCGCCCGGGCCGCCTCTGCCCTGCTGCTGGCGTCGACGCTCTTGCCCAGCTGGCTCACAAGCATGTCTATGCTCCTCTGGAACTTCACCTTCTTCAGGAGCCGCTCTTCCGGGTCGAACTCCACCACGTCCGGCTTGGAGCCGAGCTCGAAGGAGAAGGACTGCCAAGCCCCCTCGACCTTCACCTTCTTCTTGACCCTCCCCTCCCTGGTGTAGAAGACGATGTCGCACGGGAGCGCGAAGACGGGGGTTCCGCTTTCCAGCTTCTGCACCTGCCTGACGCTGACGGTCGCCTGGTTGGACTCCGAGGCCCAGGAGTAGTCGACCTCGAACTCCGGGAAGCCCGCCTTGAGGAACGCTTGGTCGAAGAACTCCCCGAGGGAGAGGCCGCTCTCCTTCTCCATCGCCCTGCGGAGGTCGTATGTCTCGGCGTTCCCGAACGAGTGCTCTGTCAGGTACCTCTTCACCCCGGCGAAGAACGCCTCGTCGCCCACCACGTACCTCAGCTCGTGGAGCATCCACGCGCCCTTCTCGTAGGTGACGCGGTCGAACAGGTCGTCCGGAAGGTAGTACTTGCTCTCCACGACGGGCCTGCGGTAGCTGTCGCTGTCCTCCTCGAAGAACTCCCTCGCCTTCGCGGCCATGTTCGACCTGAACTCATCGACCCCCCTCGTCCTCTCGAGGTACAGGGCCTGGAAGTAGGTGGCGAAGCCCTCGTTCAGGTAAGCGTGGGACCAGTGGGCGCAGGTGACGAGGTCGCCGAACCACTGGTGGGCCAGCTCGTGCGCGACCAGGCCGACCGCGTTGGTGTGCGGGGAGGAGTATGTGACCTGGAAGTCTTCCTCGGAGCCGGCGTCGGGATAGTAGTTGGT
>JASHUK010000189.1 GCA_030040055.1 Nitrososphaerales archaeon
AGGGGGGTCATCATAATCGCCCCGACAGGGACCGGCAAGACGACCCACTCATTCAGACTCTTCCTGAACGAGGCCGGGAAGATATGCGGGGACGACTGGGCTTACGTCACCTTCCCTGACCCAATCCCGCCGCACCCTGACGGCCCGCTCGTGGCGCGGCAGCCAGAGAGGTCGCTGTACATGAGGTCCGAGTCGCAGAAGGAGCAGGGCTGGCTGCGGAAGGTCTTCGACGTCTCCATGAACGAGAACGTGACGACCAGGAAGGAGGACTGCGAGTACCCCGAAGGCGCTAGCAAGTGCTCGATAACCCAGAAGACCTGCGTCTTCGACGAAGGGCTCGGGTGGTGCTACTACTCGTTCGGCAACTCGAGGGTCCTGGTCAAGCGCGAGGACATACTCGGCCCCGAAAAGGTCGTCAACGAGGTGCCGGTGAACCTGGTGGTCCTGCTCAGGCGGGACGACCACAGCCCCGCCGAGGTGAGGCTCAGTCCCGAGCAGGCCATCGACGTCCTGCAGAAGGGCGAGTACATGGTGCTCCCCGGAGCCGGCCCGAAGGAGAAGTGGGGTACGACCTCCTACGAGCCTTGGTACAACCCCTACCTGCTCGAGCTCGACAACCAGCGCCAGGGCAAGCTCTTCCGCGCCATGTTCCAGAACTGGAAGGTCCCTTGCATAATCTTGAACACCGGGGTGGAGACGATCCAGCAGACGCACGAGCGGATAGTGGCGGCCTTGGACGGCGCGAACTAGGCACCGAGTCCAAGTTTAGCACCAAGCCCGACGGAGGGAATCTGGCCTGTTCCCTCCAGCGGAGTAAAACATATGGGCAGGCAATGGCGCATCTGAACCATTGAATTGGCCGTGGAAAGTCCTCATCGTGATTGTCGCCGCAACAGCGTTGAGCTTCGTCTTCTTTGTTCCCGTGATTCAGGAACCTAACACGGGCACCACTGACGGGGTGGCATCATGGGTGAGCTATGGCTCCATTTCGTACGTCAACTTCGACTGCTTGGGAGCGGCCGTGAACGTGCAGACTTCTCCCCATGTTTCGTGGGCAAACCAATTCTTCGACTATCGGTTTGGTTGTGCAATTAGTGTCCCCAGCGTCCCATCACCAGGTGGACCGTGAGCTCCGGCACGCCGGGCAAAAGAGAACCTAAGTAGCCACCGCGGGCCCGCCTTGTCGCTTGATAGTAGTCGAGTTCCTCGCCGTGATGTTCTTGGTCTCTATCTTTGCAGGCTTCGTCGGAGCCATCGCGGGGATCGGCGGAGGGCTCGTCGTCATCCCGATTCTCACCATTCTCTTCAAGGTGGACATCCACCTTGCCATCGGGGCAAGCATCGTTTCAATCATAGCGACTTCGAGCGGCGCCGGGGCAACCTATGTCAAGGACAAGATGACGAATCTGAGAGTCGGGATGTTCCTCGAGCTAGGTACCACGGCAGGAGCCATCGTGGGAGCGGCGATAGCCGCGTACGTGGATTCGATGGTCCTGGAGCTCGCGTTCTCCGCCGTCATGATTGTCTCCCTGGTCCCTATGATCAGAGAAATCGGCCGTGCCATCCCCCCGAACCCTGAATTGACGGGGCTCTCCAAGAGGCTCTCGCTCACGGGGTCGTATGTTGAGACGGACGGGTCGGAAGTCTCTTACAACGCGACCCGCCCGAAAGTGGGTCTGGCAGGGATGGTCGTGGCCGGGATGATTTCAGGGCTTCTAGGCATTGGGTCCGGAACGTTCAAGGTGATTTCGATGGATGTCGCGATGAAGCTCCCGATGAAGGTCTCAACTACCACGTCCAACTTCATGATTGGGGTGACCGCGGCAGCTAGCGCCGGAATCTACTTTGCAAGAGGGGACGTGGACCCGGTAATCGCGGCGCCGGTCGCAGTCGGGATACTTGCGGGGGCTTACGTTGGGGCCAGGATACTCCCCAGGGTGAGCAACCAGGGCGTCAGAAAGGTGTTCGCGGTAATCTTAGCGGTAGCCGCAATCGAGATGGCGCTGACGGCGTTCGGGGTATGAGCGGAAGCGACCTTTGACCTTGGACTTGAAGGACCCGGACTCGATGAACGCCATAGTCAGCGCCGTTCTCAGATGTGGTGTCATCCTTTCTGCTTCAGTAATCACCTTTGGAGGTGTTCTCTTTGCTGCGCAGAGCTGGTCAGCGCAGAGCGCGCCTCTTCTTGCTTACGCGTCACGGACAGTGCCGAGTCTCAGTTCAGTGTTCGGGGGGCTTGCGACCCTCAGCCCCTATTCCGTCATCGAACTGGGGGTCATACTTCTCCTTGCCACTCCTGTGGCGAGGGTGCTCTGCTCAGTGCTCCTCTTTGCAACGGAAAGAGACAGAATCTACGTCTTGGTCACGCTGGCCGTTCTTCTGCTCCTCATGTTCAGCATGCTCGTAACCCCGTTCATTCCGCTCTTTCGCGGTTGAAGACGAGTTGGTCAGCCTGACTTCGTGAACCCGGCACATAGCATGCCGTAATAGGTTGGGACCTGATACGAGAAGAGTTCGCCGTCCAACGGGGCAACGGACAGCACGCCCGCGAGCACGGCGAGCTGCCATAGGCTGTCGGGTTTGGCCTTGTCGACCAACTTACTGCTGACCGACATCAGCTGCCTCAGTCTACCTGACTCGACTGCCTCGACCACCCTCTTGTCGTACTCCTTGGCCATCGGGCTGTAGCCATATGGGCCGTCCTTCCTGTGGGCGTGCGCTTGGTCGGCGC
>JASHUK010000005.1 GCA_030040055.1 Nitrososphaerales archaeon
GTTTCGCGTCCACGTGGTCAGGGGCGTGTCCAGGGCCGAGAAGTTCAGGGTCGCGGCATTCCACGCCCTGTCCCTTGAGAACCTGGCGACGAGGAACGCCGATATCAGAGGGTGCCCCCTCAGAGGCAGTCCTATCGCCGAGCCGACGAGGTTGAGGTCTATGTTGTGTCCCTGCAGGTTGACGGTCATGTTCCCTGGAACGGCGAACGCGCGCCACCTCAGGTCGACGTGGACCGAGCCGTTGGCGACTGTGAAGACGTCGGTGACCCACGCGGTGATGTTAGTGGACTTCGTGATTACGAGGGCCGTGGCGTTCCCCTTGGCGACTGACGAGTAGGAGTAGGAGACGTTCTGGATGTGCGCGAGGGCGTCCCTTATGGCGAATCCCGACTGCAGCTGTGAGACGGCCGAGGAGCTGACAGCAAAGCTCCCGGAGTAGGAGGCCGACGAGGAGTAAGAGCTCAGCTCTTGAGAGAGGGTGGAGTCGGCGGGGTAGGTCAAAGTGATGGTAGTGGTGCTGACGCTCTTCAGTTCGGCTGCCTTCGAAGCCGGGTTGATCGTCACGGTGAGCGTAGAGGCGCCGGCCGCTGGGATCGCCGCCAAGACAAGCAAGGCGAGTGCAGCGAGTGATAGCGCTCTTCCTGTTTTCTTCGTCATGGGCGGTAGGAGGCGGCAGACCGTCGTTAAACCAGAGCCTTTGTACGCCCGTTCAACTGGGTGAAACGATGCCGTTTACCAAACTTAAAACCCCGTCCCTGAGACGTCGAAGTGGACGCCCTGGTAGTATAGAGGTCAGTATGCGACCCTGTCACGGTCGTGACCCGGGTTCGAAATTCCACAAAACGAAAGTCCCGGCCAGGGCGCCAGATTCTAACACATGGCATCGCTCCGCCTGAGACTGAAAGCGAACAGGATTCAGAGACTGGGGTGATTTCAGATAGCTACTGGTACGAAGATAAGCAGTGCGCGAACCAGATGGTGAACGAGAGTTCAACACTAGGCCAAGAGACCATTCCGGAAAGTGTGATTAAGGACGGAAGCCGCCAGGAAACCTTCCAGAGCCACCAGACTTGGAAACGATTCTTCTCAGTCTTGTCGCCGCGTCCATGGCCGGCATCACCGCGTGGGTGCTAGGGCGCGGGTCGGACGTAAGGACAGCAAACCAGGCCATCGTCTTGCTTCTCGTTCTGTCGATGATGGGATCCATGTTCTTCAGCGCCGTCATCTACCTGTACCACCCTGGCTTCACGAACCTCATCATTCTGGTGGCGTTCAACATGGTCACCATGAGCGTCTTCCTCGTCCCCGCACTGCTGACCATCATCAACGGGGACAGGAAGCTGGAAGACCTGTTCCGAGGGAGCCCCGTAAAGCTCCGCACCGCGGTGGTGTGGGCGGCCATCGCCTTCGTCTTCGCCGCCGAGGTGTTCATGGGGTGGACCCTGTCCGCGGTGGCGGGTGCCTTGCAGCCAGCTGGGAATCCCGCGGAGGTCTACCTGGCGGTGATAAGCTCATCCAGTTCCTACTGGTTCGTATTCACGATGGCCGCCGAGATGGCACTGACGTTCGCCACCATGAGGAAGAGGTTCCTCAGCGGCACGCTCTGGGTAGTGGGTGTTCAGCCACTGATGATGTTCTTCTCCCCTACGGCCATCGACAGCCACGCCTGGGCTGAGCTCTCCTTCATTGCGAACGCCGTCATCATGGCGACGGTCTTCGCCTTCATCCTCATCCTTCTACGCAGGAACCGCAGCTTCAGCAGAGCCACGATGGCCTACCTCCTGTGCCTGATCTTGGCGTACACGCTGATGATGGCCGGCCTCCTGATCTGGTTTGCCGATGGGGATGCGGCCGTGTTCGTGGTGTCGCTGTACTTCGAGATGGCGGTCTACATGTACGTCATACTCGACGGTAAGTCCCTGGGGATCCACCGCGAGGAGGCTCAGCCACCAGGAGGGGAGCGAGGCACTCCGACATTCAGGACGGCCCCCCCACGGAGGCCGCTTCAAGCAATGAAGCAACGTGCTCCCAGGTGTTGCAAGGGTCCCCCCGTCGCCCTGGAAGACGCTCACTCTATGTCCTTTCGAAACCTGAAGTCAATTGGGCTTGAGACGGGCGCACTGCCCGCCGCTTGTGGCCGTCTTAGCCTGGCCCTGACCCAGTGTCTGGCGTCGAAGAAGGATATGTTCTCGTACGGACACGCCGTGACGCAGTCGCCTACTCCGATGCACTTGTAGCTCCGAAACTCCCCCTTGCCGATGAACTGGCCGGGGAGGTCCGTCTGCCCGGTGGGACAGACCTTGGCGCAGTCCCTCGTCTCGCAGTTGACGCAGGTGTCGACGTCGCGCACCTTCAGCTTGAACATCCCGAACCTGGATATGAGACCGTTGAAGGTCCCCCAGCCGCACATGCCCGTGGTGACGCAGCCGTAGGTCCCGACGAACGGAGTCAAGACCCAGACGAGATACCAGAGGAAGCTGAAGTAGAACGAGAAGAAGAAGTAGCTCACGTCTTCGCCGAAGAACGCGACATTGATGACGCCGATGGTCGTGAAGTAAGACAGGACGGCGCTCCCTAGGAGCGATATCCACACGAGCGCGGTCACGACCTTGAAGCTGTCGGGGGCCCGGCTGGTCAGGTTGTGTCGCCCGATCGCCGAGGTTCTGTTGAAGGAGCTCATCGCGTCGTAGGTCGTCCCCTGGTACATCGGGGCGGC
>JASHUK010000001.1 GCA_030040055.1 Nitrososphaerales archaeon
CCTCGTGAAGGCACTCCCCGAGGGACAGAAGGCCGCCGCGAGGGCGAACATGGCCCTCATGCTCGACGAGCACTCCGCCCTCTATCTCCGGCTGGACAAGCAGGCCCTGGTGCAGGGGAGACTGGCTCTCGGAGGGTCAGACCCGGTCAGGGTCAGGGTGAAGCCCAGGCTGTTCGCCCTCCGCGGAGGCGCTGAACAGTACTTCAAGGGCGCACTCGGAGGATGAAGGCCTGCCGAAGAGATACGTGCTGTTCATCGCGGACGCCCCCCTCGGCGACGGCGACGTGAAGTCGATGCAGCGCATGGTTGACTCGAGAGGGTGGAAGGCCAAGGCCATCGAGGTCAAGGACAACCCCAGGGCCCTGATATTCAAGACCACGGGAGCGGAGGCGCCCATGCTGCGCGAGTGGGGGGCGGAGCTCAGTGTCGGAGGCAAGCGGGTGCGGGCGGCGCTGACATCGGGGGCGATAGGTAAGCTAAAAGAAAGGGCGGCGTCGGCCATGGACGGGACCGAAGATGGCAAAGTTCCTTAGCGACGAGTACTTCGCCCAGCTGAAGTCTGCCCTGTTGGCCGACCAGAAGTGGGCCGAGAGCACGAAGACCGTCAAGACCAGCATCGCCTTCAACGTCACCGACATCGGCCAGAACTACCTCTTGGCGGTGGACGGCGGGACGACCACGCTGGAAAAGGTCTCACCGGGAGCGCAGGCCGAGTTCTCCTTCGACGGGACGTACGACAACTGGTGCAAGGTGGCGAAGGGGGAGGTAGACATCCAGTCAGCCGTGCTGAAAGGGTTCCTCAGGTTCAGGGGCTCGATAACGAAGATACTGATGTACAGGGACAGGTTCGTCAGGGTCGCCGAGATAATGCGTGAAGTCCCTAAGGAATACTAGGCCGCCACGAAGACGTAGTACGGGTTCCCTTCCTTGCTCGAGCGGGGCTCCAGTCTCATCGCCATCCCGGGCTTCACCGCCTCCAGGGCGATCCCTTCGAGCCAGGCCAGGACGTTGAGGCCGTTGGCCAGCTTGCCGATGGCTATGATGTACGGGTCGCTGTCGGCGAAGCTCGCAGGGGTGATGAGCACCTGCGTGTAGGTGAGGAGCTTCGCCTCTGTCCCCAGATCGACCCACTCGAACTCGCCGGACGAGCACTTCGGGCAGTCGGCCTGCGGAGGAAAGGTGACGTTCCCGCACTTCGTACACTTCGTTGTGACCAGGCGGCCCGCCTTGAGGGCGTCCCAGAACTCGTGCGTCCGCGATATCGGAATGTCGAAGCGTAGGCTCAGCGTCCTACGCGAGTGCAGGACCTCCTCCCCGGGCAAGATTCACTCCCTCGCCAGCACGGTGACGTAGGCGTAGTGCCCCGTCCCCCCGACGTTGTGGACGAGCCCTATCCCGTTCTTGATAGAGGCCTGCCTGCTCCCCGCCTCCTGCCTCAGCTGCTTCGTGATCTCCACAGCCATCGAGACCCCGGTCGCCCCTATCGGGTGCCCTTTCGCCTTCAGCCCTCCGTCGAGGTTGACCGGGATCTTCCCCCCCAGCTCCGTCTGGCCTTCGCGTATCATCTTGGCCCCCTCCCCCTTCTTGCAGAACCCGAGGTCCTCGTAAGCCATGATCTCGGCTATGGTGAAGCAGTCGTGGGCTGTGGCGACGTCGACTGACTGCGGCGATATCTTCGCAGCCGCGTAAGCCCGCTCCGCGGCCGAGACCGTGGCCCCCAGCCCCACGTAGTCCCCTCTCCGGCTCAGGTTGGCGGAGTCTGACGAGTAGCCTATCCCCTTAATCCAAATCGGGGTATCAGTCAGCTTCTTGGCGGTCTCTTCGGATGCAAGTATGACCGCGGCCGACCCGTCGGTTATCGGGCACGCGTCGTAGAGCTTCAGCGGCCAGGACACCACCTGGGAGCCCAGGGCCTTGTCGAGCGTTATCTCCTTCTGGAACTGCGCGAGAGGGTTCATGGCGCCGTAGTGGTGGGCCTTCACTGCGACCCTGGACATGTCCTCCTCGGTCGTCCCGAACCTGTCCATGTGGGCGACGGCGTACAGCGCGTAGTAGGCGGGGAACGTCATGCCGTAGTTCTCGAACTCCCACATGTAGGATCCGGCCCGGCCTATCAGCTCGATGGAGGTCATCGTGTCGACCTCTGTCATCTTCTCCAGCCCGACGGCCATCGCCACGTCCGCCCCCCCTCCCCTGATGCTGTCGCAGGCGGCCTTGACCGCGGCGCTCCCGCTGGCGCAGGCGGCCTCTACCCTCATGGCCCCGACGGAGCTGAGCCCGGCGTATTCGTCGACCACCACGGCTGGCAGGGACTCCTCGTACCATCCCCCCGCGCTCCCCACGACGACGTTGTCGATGTCCTTCTTGTCGACCCCCGCGTCGTCCACGGCCTGGCGTATCGACTCGAAGGCTAGCTCCCCGACGTTGACGTCGGTCCTCTTGCCGAACTTGGAGTGCCCGATGCCGACGATGGCTACGCGGCTCACGGCGCCGCGCTCACCTGTCCAGGAGTTCTCTCGAAAGTATCCATCTTTGCACTTCAGAAGTGCCTTCGACTATATCAAGTATCTTGGCGTCGCGGAGGAATCTCTCGAGCGGCAGCATCTTGCTGACCCCGTACCCGCCGTGTATCTGAATCGCCCTCTCGCAGACCCAGACGGCCGTCTCGCTGGCGAAGTACTTCGCCATCGCAGCCTCCTTCATGAAGTCACCCCCGGAGGCCTGCACCGTCGCCGCGTGCAGCGTTAGCAGCCTCGCCGCGCTGATCCTCGTGGCCATGTCCGCTATCATGAAGCGTATGGCCTCGTACTTTGACAGCGGCCGGTTGAAGATGTTGCGCTTCTTCACGTAGGCCATCGACTGCTCCAGCGCCGCCTCGGCTACTCCGACCGCGGCAGCGGCCGCCCCTATCCTGGACTCGCCGAGGATCGTCATGGCGATGAGGAACCCGTCTCCAGGGTGCCCGATGACGTTCGAAGGAGGTATCCTGCAGTCTTCGAAGACCAGCTCCGCCGTCCCGGTCCCCCGCGCCCCCATCACCTCCAGCTTCTGGCCGACTCTGAAGCCAGGTGTCCCCTTCTCGACCACGAACGCGGTTATCCCCGCCGCCCCGTCCTCGGCAGCGCCGGTCCTCGCGAAGAAGACCACGACGTCCGCCACCATCCCCTGCGTGATGAACATCTTGGAGCCGTTGATCACGTAGCCCTGCCCGTCATTCGTGGCCTTCGTGGAGATCGCGGCCGCGTCCGACCCGGCCCCTGGTTCCGTCAGCCCGTAAGCGCCTATCGACTCGCCCTTCGCCAGGCGAGGGAGATACTTCGACTTCTGCTCGCTGGTGCCGAACTTCGCGATCACGTTCGCCGCGAGACCGTTCTGCACCCCCATCAGGAAGCTCGCGGACAGGCTGGCCTTCGCTATCTCCTCGCCCACGACCACGGCCCCCATCAGGTCGAGGCCCAGCCCTCCGTACTCTTGCGGGACTGATATCCCCAGCAGGCCGTACTCCCCCATCTTCTTCTGCAGCTGGAGCGGGTACTCGTCGGTCCTGTCTATCTTCTCCGCGACCGGGAGTATCTCCCTCGTCGCGAACTCCCGCGCCCACTTCTGTATCTCTGCGTACTCCTGCTTCACGTGGACCTCTGGGAAGGGGCTTCCGGCGCCTGGCTCGACTTCGGTGTTCAAACTTGTCCTTCCAAGTGCGTCCTTCCACATAAGACTTCCATGTTTCACTCCCCCTTGAACTCCGGCTCCCTCTTCCCGAGCATCGCGGATATCCCCTCGCTGGCGTCCTGAGTCGAGAGTAGGAGCCCGAAGCCCGCGGCCTCGAAGAGCTCCCCCACGTCGGCGGGGCCCTGGGTCGAAGCGTCGAGTGCCCTCTTCGCGAACTTCAGCGACAGCGGGGGCTGCTTCGCGAGCTTGGCCGCGAACTCGGACACCCGGTCATCGAACTCTCCCTTCGGAAAGACCCGGTTGACCAGCCCGACCTTCAGGGCCTCGTCCGCCGCCAGCCGCTGCGCGAGGAATATCATCTCCTTGGCCCTCGGGAGCCCGACCATCTTGGCGAGCCGCTGCGTCCCTCCTGCTCCGGGAATCAGCCCCAGCCCAGTCTCGGTCAGCCCGATCTGCGCGTCAGACGAAGCCAGCCGGAAGTCGCAGGCCAGGGCGAGCTCGCAGCCTCCCCCGAAGGCGAGCCCGTTGATCGCTGCGATGACGGGCTTCCCAGTGCGCTCAATCTGTGTGAACGCGTCGTACCACCCTCTCGCGAGGTCGAAGACCTTCGCGGGGGAGGCGTCCCCGAAGCTCGTCAGGTCGGCGCCCGCGCTGAACGCCCTTTCCCCCTCCCCCCTGATCATGATAACCCTCACCGAGGCGTCCGAGTCGAGGTCCTTTAGTGCCGCGACCAGCTCCTTGACCAGGGCGTCCGTGAGTGTGTTGAGCCTGTGGGGGCGGTTGAGCACCACCCAGGCCAGAGGGGGCGCCTTCCTCACCACGACCTCCTTCATCACGGTCTCCGACCTCCGGTAGTCGTAGAACCCCTTCCCCGCCGAGTTTCCTGTCTCTCCCCTCCCGACCTTGTCCTCCAGGAGGGGGTCGGGGGTGTAGAAGTCGCCGTAGCGTTCCCTCTTCGCCGAGAGCGCGGCCGTGACCTTGTCGAGGCCCCATCCGTCCGCGAGGCGCAGGATCCCCTCAGGGAATCCCAGCCCCAGCTTGACGGACATGTCCAAGTCCTCCAGCGAGCAGACATCATTGCGGACCAGCCAGGATGCGGCGTTGACGGCCGGACAGAACACGACGAGCGGGTCGAGGGCATCCCCTGCCTCGCGAGCTATCGTGGGCCTCCCCCACTTCTCCTTCGAGTACCTGTAGAATCCTTCACCGGTCTTCCGGCCGTACAGGCCGCGCTCGAACTTGTCCTTCAGTGCCGGGGCGACAAGGACGTTCGAGGGGTCCCGGGACCTCACCGCCTCCCCCGCCTTGTAGACGGTGTCTATCCCCGTATAGTCGGCCAGCTCGAGGAGCCCCATCGGGAGCCCGACCTTGTAGATTGCCATCGAGTCCACCTGTTCAGCCGTCGCCTCCCCCCTGGTCAGCGTCCAGGCCGCTTCGTTCAGGAGGGGCCCCAGGACCCGGTTTACGATAAACCCGGGGACATCCTTCCTGCAGACGACCACTTTCTTCCCGAAGCGTGCCCCCAGTCCGACAGCAGCCTTCATGGTCGCGTCGGACGTGCCGTTCCCCCTGATCACCTCAAGGAGGGGCATCAGCGGCGGCGGGTTGAAGAAGTGCATCCCGACGAACGATGACCCCCGTCCGGTCGCGGCGGCCAGCTCGGTGATCGGGAGGGTGCTGGTGTTCGAGGCGAAGATCGCCCCCGCGGGCGCCAGCGCGTCCACCCTGGAGAAGAGGTCCTTCTTTATCGCAAGGTCCTCAGGTGCAGCCTCGATGACCAGGTCGGAGCCCTCTGCCGCCTCCCTGAGGTCGCAGGTCCCCGATATCCTGCGGTGCGCTGCCGCGGCCGCCTCCTCGGTCATCGCCTTCTTCTCCGCGAGCTTCGACAGGCTCCACCGTATCTTCTCCAGCCCCGCGCTAACGAACTCCGGCTTGATGTCGTAGACCCTGACGTCCATCCCCGCGATGGAGGCCACCTCGGCGATGCCGTGCCCCATGGTTCCCGCCCCGAGGACGGCTACCGACTTCACGTCGTCGGCGTTCATGTTCAAGGGTCCCCGCCCACACGCCGCTTAAGGGTTGGCGGGCTACTCGACCGCCCGGGCCAGCCTCAGTTTCTCTATCTCGCGGGGAGAATAGCCGAGCGACTTCAGAATCTCCTTCGTGTGTTCCCCGAGGTCCGGAGCGCGGGTCGGAGTGACGGTCCTGGCGCTGAGGGCTCCTCTCACCGGCCAGCCGAGGACTCTCCCTCCCCCCTTCGCCTTGACCAACACCGAGGAGGCTCTGGCCCAGTCGCTCTCTATCGCCTCCTCAAGGGTGAGCACCGGGGTGGCGCAGGTGTCCTTCCCCATCAGGACCTTCGCCCACTCGTCCCTCGTCTTCGTCGAGAAGGCGCGTCTAAGCGTCCTGGCGACCAGCGCGCGGTCAGAGGGAGTGCCGAACCTCCTGCCCTCGATCTCCGGTACGCCCAAGGCGTTCACGAGATTGCTCCAGAAGGCGTCTTCTATGGCCGCAACTGCGACGTACTTGCCATCGGAGGTCCGATAGACCCCGTAGTACGGGGCCTCCCCGAAGAGGAGGCTGTCCCCCTTGCGGGGCGCCGCGCCGGTGGCCAGATAGGTCGACACAGGGATGACCAGCCAGGAGAGCAGCGACTGCACTATCGGAACGTCGAGGAAGACGGCTTTCTTCTTACTGACCAGGGCCCCCAGGATGCTCACCGCAGCGTACATCCCGGACACCATGTCTCCCAACTGCAACTGGGGGAGCTCGGGGTCGTCCTGGTAGGACATCGTCCCAGCCATCGACTGGAAGTTCACGTCGTGTCCGGGCATCGCGCTGAGCTTGCTACCCTTGCCGTACGCTGATATGGAGCAGTACACGATTTTCGGGCTGATGGCCTTCACGTCCTCGAACGAGAAGCCGAGCCGGTCCATCGCGCCTGGACGGAACCCTTCGATGAAGACGTCAGCTCCCTTCAGCAGGCGCCGCATGACTTCCTTTCCCTGTGGGTTCTTGAGGTCGACGCCGATACTGCGCTTGTTCCTGTTCACCGTCTCGTGGGCGGGGCTCCTTCCTTCGACGGTGGGAGGGGTCGCCCGCATGTAGTCCCCTAGCCCGGGCTGCTCCACCTTCACGACGTCGGCCCCCATGTCCGCGAGGAGCATCGTGCAGTACCCCCCGGGGAGGAGCCGGGTCGCGTCTACGACGCGTACTCCCTCGAGGAAGCCTGTGGGCTTGAGCGCGGGCACGCTAACCGCGCTTCATCCCGATTTTTTGGTCAGACTGGGACGGCGTTATCCTCATCCTTTTTTGGAACTGTCGCGAGGTCATCATCCCGAGCCACCTTTGCTGGCCCTGCGTTTAAGCCTCGCGACTTCACGGTCATATCCAGAAGGTGGTCGTGAGGGAGAGGGCGCTGGATACGGAGGAATGGGGGGAATCGGTGGCAGAGGAGGCGGACTTTCGGGGAGGGGCATGACCAGAACCCAATTCGGTGTCAACTGTCAGAGGGCTTGGCGTCAATGGGTTCCAGAATCACCATTGGAATGTCGCGCTTGGCCTTCTTTCTATAGCCCTCGAAGAATGGCGCCCGCTCTGTCAGAACTGACCAAAGGTGATCCTTCTCTTCTGTTGTCGCCTGCCTGGCCACTACGCTTCTTCGAGTGCCATCTACCTCGATGGAGTTCAGTGGATTCGCCTTTAGGTTGAGGAACCAAGCTGGATGTTGTTCCGCCCCATTGTTCGAGGCTGCAACGACGAAATTTCCTCCGTCCCGGATATACATCACGGGGGCTACTCGCACCTTGCCTGACTTTCGTCCCACGGTGGTCAGGAGAAGTATTGGCATCCCTCGAAGGTGCCCCATCCTCCTCCCGCCACTGCGTCGATACACGTAGACCTGAAGTCCCATAAAACGCCTGAAGATCCATTTGACAACCATTCCGAGTCACTTGGCTCTCATAACACGTCAGTTCCAGTAGCCGCGAAAGACCTCGTACCTCATGTCTTCGTCAGGCACCTTCAGCCTCTGGAGCGACTCGTAGATGCCTGAAACCATGCTGGGTCTACCGCATAGATAGTAGATGGGCCGATCGAGCCCCTCGGACGCTCTCAGGAGAAGGTTCCGACCGATTCTCCCTTTTGACCCTATCCACTCGCCAGAAATTGGCCGCCCCGTTAGAGTGTGAAACACCTTGAATTTCGGATTTTGCCGCTCCAGCCTTACGAGTTCCTCTTTGTAGGCGATTTCATTCTCCCCACGACTGCTGTACAGGAGCCGGACCGGAATCGACAGCCTCTGGTCAGCCGCATATTCCGCCATGCCTTTCAATGGAGTGATACCGATTCCACCCGCGACGAATACCGCAGGGCGACTTTCATCTAGGACGAAGTCTCCAAACGGGCCACGAACCATCACGACATCTCCGGGCCTTAGGGATGCGAAAGCTTGCTTGTACGGCGAGTCCGACATGCGGACCGCATATTCTAGACTTGGGCGGGTTGGAGAAGCAGCGAGAGACATTGGGCGTGTATCGGGTCCATTCTCGGTCATCAATGTGAGAAATGTAAACTGAACGGGAAGGAAGCGAAACCTCCCTGGCTTCTTCAAGCTGATCTCGTGGATCGATGGTGTCAGTTTCCTCGATGAGACGACAGTGGCGTCCACAGCCTCCCCTCCCAAGAAACCCAGCCCACCTCCGGGAGAGGCAGCCCTGAAGGCGCACATGCAGATAGCGAGCAACTGGCTACCAGATATAGTTTGTCTCCCTAACAATATGGATACCGAATGATTTGGATAAGAGAGGCTTATTACGGGCCGCGTCGCTGTACGTCAAAGTGTCCGATACCATGCGCCGCGAACGGATGCTAGCCGCCTGGAACGGCATGAGAGGCGCCACATGGCAAATGCGCATTCGCATTGTTCAGCGATTGGGTGGAGCGGCCCCTACTCCCGCTCAGATGGGGGTCCTCCAGGCACTCATGTCTGATCAAGGAGGAATGACACCTAGGAAGCTATCGGGATGTCTCCACGTCACTCCGGCGACAGTTACCGGCAACCTGAATGCGCTAGAAGAAGAAGGTCTAATCGAACGGACAAGAAGCGGAGACGACAGGCGGGTAGTTCACATTTGCGTGACTGACAGAGGGAGGGAACGGGTCAAAAGGTGGCGCGCCATCTTCGAGGCCGAGCTTCAGAAGTACTTCGCCCCATTAGATGATGACGACCTGCGCCAGCTATCTTCGCTTCTCGCCAAACTCGGCTCAGGGACAGTCAGACAACGAAGTCCTCCAGTGTCGTCGATCAAGACGACAGCCCAAGAGGACCTCAAGCCATCCAAACGAACCTTCCGGCCAAGTCTCCAATCTTAATTAGAGGAGGCCCTCCTCTCCGGCCCATGGCGAAGTCCGTGAAGGTCCACGACGACACCCACGCCTCGCTGAAGCGGCTGAAGTCCAGCGAGCGCGCGAAGTCGGTCGACGAGGTGATCAGGAAGATGATAGCGGAGACCACCGGGAAGGCGCCTGGGCGGGACGAAGAGGGCCCCACTGTCAGGAAGCTGACGAGCTACGTCGAGCCCGGCGTCGCAAGATAGAAATACGAATCCGGAGGCGGGACGTAGAGATGGCTAAGTTCGACGGCATAGTCGGGAAGGCCCTCCTCACGGTCGAGGAGAAGGAGAACGAGCTCACCCTGGTCTTCGCCGACAACAGGTACCTCTTCGTGAAACTCGACAACGGGAAGCTCAGAAGCGACAGCGTGCCAGAGTAGGCTACTCCTGCTGCAGGATCTCGACCGTCCGAGACGGGGAGACGAGCTTGCGGAACCGCTCGGCGTCTGACGCGGAGCCCACGATCCTGCCGTAGTGCATCGGGACGACCACCTTCGCCTTCATGGCCTTCGCCGCCCCGGCCGCCTCTTCTGCTGTCATGACGTACGTCCCCGACACCGGGAGGAATGCGACGTCTACGTCCACCGCTTTCATCTCCGGGGTCGCGTCCGAGTCCCCCGCGTGGTAGAAACGCACGCCGTCGAGTGTCACCACGTACCCGACTCGCCCGTCGGCCTTCGGGTGGAAGACCTTTCCGGGTTCGCTGAACTTGTCCAGGTTGTAGGCGGGTATCGTCTCTACCGTTACTCCCTTCAGCTCCGTTCTCGAGTTCGGGGACACCCAGACCTTCTCCTGCGGGAACTTCTTCAGCTGCCCCTCGCAGACCTTGGGGGCGACTATCGTCGTCTGCTTCCCGGTGAAGCGGGGTATGTCCTCTTCGTTCAGGTGGTCGAAGTGCTCATGGGTTATCAGCAGCAGGTCGGCCGGGTGGCTGCCTGATGTCTTGAAGGGGTCGATGGCGACCGTCCTGGAGCCTTCGAGGACGAAGCTGTCGTGCCCGAGCCAGCGGACCTTGACCCCCTTGTACGTCCACAAGGAGAACAGCCCCCTCCTAGAGGTCCAGCGACTCTTCCTTGATCCCTGAGCGGTCGATGGTGAGGATGTCGATGCCGTTGCCGCTCAGCGCGTCCCTGGCGACGGCGGCCTTGATCGACGAGATGAGTAGGTCCTTCGCGTCCTTCTGCCCCATCCCTTGGTCGTACCCCGCTTCGATCACGCCTATCGCGGCCTCCTCCCCTGTGCCCACCGTGGCGTACTGGTCGGAGATCAGGCTGCCAAGCGGGTCGAGGACGTAGATCACCGGCTTGTCGTTGACCCCTCCGACTATCACCTGGGTGAGGAGAGGGGCGTACCTGTTCTGGAACATGAGGTTCGACATCAGCTTCGCGACCGAGTTGGGCTTCATCGCCTTCCTCGAGTCGAGCTCCTTCAGCTTCGCGTAGACGGCGACCTCCTTCACGAGGTTCTGCATGTCGGCGACCATCCCGGCGCAGACCGCGCCGACCGAGTCGGTCACCTTGAAGACCTTCTTCCCTGACTTACTTCTGACGAAGGTGCCCAGAGTTATCCGCTTCTCGGCCCCGAGGACGACCCCGTCCCGGTACGCTATGCCCACCGCGGTGGCGCCAGGGAGGTATGCTTCATACGCCATGTCAGAAACAGGGCCGCTCCGAAATCTCCGCCTTTTAGATATTGTGCCCTCGACGGGGAGAACGCGCCTGCGCCTCCGGGCTGACACTGACGACGAAGCCCAGCCCGTCCTGGCGGACCGAGTGCTCGCACCCGGTGAACTGGCTCGCGACGTGGAGGCTGGTCTCCAGGTGCGTGGACACCTCGGGGACGCGCATGGCGGAGTCCCCCGCCGACATCGAGAGCAAGGGGACCAGCATGTCCGCGAGGTGGGAGTCCACGCAGGCGCCTGCCCGAACTGCCCCCGCGAACTCCTTTGCGGCCTCCTCCCCCACTTCCTCGGCCCGCTTCCCCTTCGCCCCGAGCGAGTCTGATCCCAGTAGCCTCCCCGCACCCGTGCACCACACCAGGACCGATGAGCCGGGCGACCTAGACTCACCTGCCAAAGAGGACCGAGAGGCTACCTCAATCCCGCTCTCAGAGAGAACCCTCTCCGCGGTCTCCAACTGCCTGTTGGCCACGTGCTGGGGCAGACCCCCGCACCGGCTGAGCACCGAAGCCGCGGGCTCCCCTTCGGCCGTCAGCAGCGTGACCGGCTTCACCGAGTCGCAAGGCTCGACCGAAGCGACTACCCTCCCTCCCCCGGCAGGATAGTAGCCCCTTGCGCTGCAGTCCAAGGTGCACCTCAGCCCGACGGCCGAGTACGCCTCCTCGGCCACCTTGTCGAGGTAGTCGAAGGTCGGGCTCCATGGGACGTCCGTCCCCCCGGTCAGGTCTATCGTGAGCCGGACCCCGCTCAGGGCGGCCGCGGGGATAATCGCCTGCAGGGCAAGGGGGATGCTCGCCGCTGTCCCCATGTCGAGCTTGAAGGTCGTGGCGCGCGGCCGCCTCGGAGCGAAGGTGACCTCCTGCGACCCCTCGGAAGCCCCGGTAAGCTCGGCCCCGAATATCTCCGAGAAGATGCGGAGGACAGAAAGGTGCTGCCTCTTCAGGCCGGGCTCCCTCCGTCCCGCCCTGATCCTGCTGACCCTGATAGGCGTCCCCTTGATGGCGGAGAAGGTCAGCGCAGTCCTCAGGGTCTGCCCTCCTCCCTCCCCGTAGGAGCCGTCGACCTCGAAGAACTCCATCGCCCAGCCTTGCGACCCCCGAGCGCTGCCGAGGGTTCTTAAGGACGCCCGGGCCGGCGCACCCGCAGAGCCGAGATTGAAGGTCGGTCTTCTGGTCGGGCGCTTCCAGCCGTTCCACTACGGGCACCTCGAGGCGGTGAAGTTCGCGCTCAAGCGGGTGGGGTACCTCTACGTTGTCGTCGGGAGCGCGCAGAGGAACCACGAGAGGGACAACCCGTTCACCGCGGGGGAGAGGATCGAGATGATCAAGGCCGCGCTGGACGACGATGGGGTAGACCCTGGGAAGTGGATGGCCATCCCGATCGCCGACGCCGACTCCCACTCGCTCTGGGTGTCCACTGTTGAGTCGATGGTCCCCAGGTTCGACGTCGTGTTCACGAACGACTCGCTGACCTTCCTCCTGTTCAAGGAGCAGGGGGCAGAGGTGAAGGCCGTCCCCTACCTCGACAGGGTGGAGTACTCGGCCACGAACGTCAGGGACAGGATTCTCGAGAGGAAGGACTGGGAGAGCCTCGTCCCCGACCCGGTGGCGGCGCTGGTCAAGAAGTTCGGAGGGGTTGAAAGGGTCCGCTCGCTTAAGAAGAGGGACCTGACCGGTGAGAAGGATGAGTAGCAAGCAGAAGCTGATAATGCTCCCTGGTCCGACGAACGTCTCGGACAGGGTGATGCGGGCGATGCTGAAGCCCGTGATCAACCACAGGGGGGACGCGTTCAGGGAGCTGTACAAGGGGGTCCAGGGCAAGACCAAGCACCTGTTCCAGACCCAGGGGGAGGTCATCGTCTTCTCATCCTCGGGGACGGGAGGGGTCGAGGCCGCGGTGCTGAACCTGATCAGGCCGGGGGACGTAGCGGTGGTCCCGGTCTTCGGGGAGTTCAGCGCAAGGCTGGCTGAGGAGGTCGAGCTGGCCGGAGGGACCGCGGTCAAAGTGGCCTCCGAATTCGGGACCGCCCCTTCGCTCGAGGAGCTTTCGAAGGCGATGGACAAGGTGGGGAAGGTCAAGGCCCTGTTCCTGGTGCACAACGAGACCAGCACCGGGGTGGCCGTCCCCTACGTCCGCGAGGCCTGCCGCATGGCCAAGGCGCATGGCGCGTTCGCTGTCGTAGACGCGATATCCAGCCTGGGAGGTTACGCGATACCCGTCGACGAGTGGGGGGTCGACATCTGCATCACGGGGAGCCAGAAGTGCGTGGCCGCCCCGCCGGGGCTCGCGCTGCTCTCAATTAGCGGTGGAGTGGTAGACTTCCTCAAGAAGGACCCTCCGAAGACGAGGTATTTCGACATACCCCGGTACCTGGAGTACGGCTCGCGGGGGGAGACCCCGTTCACGCCCGCGCTCCCGCTCTTCTACGCCCTCGACGAGGCGCTCAGCGAGCTCCTGGAGGAGGGTTTCACGAGAAGGGTGCAGAGGCACGACGAGATGTCCGCCCTCCTCTACGACGGGGTGGCCCGGATGGGGCTGAAGGCGGTAGCCAGCCCCCAGGTGCGGTCGAAGACCGTGGTGGCGACGTTCTATCCCGCAGGGGTCGACGACGCCGCGTTCAGGAAGGCCCTGTCGCACGACCACGACATTGTCGTGGCAGGAGGGTTCGGGCCTTTCGCGGGGAAGGTCTTCAGGATCGGCTGCATGGGGCAGGTGAACGCGGAGTACGTCGACAGGACGCTCAAGGCTGTCGCTGAGACTCTGAAGATGCCGAAGCCCGCTTGAAAGTCTATAAACCCAAAGGGAACGGCAGTCAAAATAGATGCCACTGGAGAAAGGCACTCTCATCTTCGCGAACTACACGGCCAAGGTGAAGGACACGGGCGAGGCGATAGACACGACGAAGGAGGAGGACGCGAAGGCGATGGGGGTCTACGACGCCGCGAAGAAGTACGAGCCCAGGCTCATCGCCGTCGGGGACGGTTGGCTGATCTCGGGGCTCGACGACGAGGTGATGAAGATGTCCGTCGGGGACAGCAAGCAGGTAGTCCTGCCCCCCGAGAAGGCGTTCGGGCAGAGGGACCCGACCCAGACGAGGATGGTCCCGCTGAGGAAGTTCGAGGAAAGGGAACGGGAGCTCGAAGTGGGGGAGCCCATCGAGGTGGACGGAAGGATCGGCATAGTGAGGTTCATCGGCTCCGGGAGGGCGCAGATCGACTTCAACCACAGGCTGGCGGGGAAGACGATAACCTACGACTTCCAGGTCGTGCAGAAGGTGGAGGGGGACGACGACAAGGCGAAGGCCCTGATCCAGAGGAGGTTCGGGGAAGAGGGAAGCAAGGTCGGGTTCACCCTCTCCGGAGGTTCCCTCGTGGTGACCGTGCCGGAGGAGCTGTTCCTCATGGACGGCCTCCAGATCGTTAAGAAGGGGGTCTCGACTGATGTCTTCAAGTACATCCCGACGGTGGAAACGCTCTCGTTCGAGGAGAAGTTCGTAAACAAGAACCCAGCCAAGAAGGAGGAGCCGAAGAGCGAGGCACCGCCTGCTACAGCTGCGGCCACGGCTCCGAAGCCTAGGAAGCGGAAGAAGGCCGCAGCAGCCACCACGCCGGCGACGAGCTAGATAACGCCGGTAGCAGAAGCCAGCCTCTCAGCAGACGCAGGCGTGAGCCGCGCTTTCGACAGTATCGTGTACCTGTCCGGCCTTATCGAACTGGCCTTCACCAGCGACTCGACCACCTGGTTAGGGGTCACCTCGATCTGGGCCGCGGTCACCGGGGCCCCGACCCTCGACAGGGCGCTCCGTATCGCC